>MEUA01000017.1:85478-163754 GCA_001771505.1 candidate division WOR-1 bacterium RIFOXYB2_FULL_36_35 | reverse complement strand
ATTTAGAGATGTCATCCCGGACTTGATCCGGGATCCAGATTGAGGCACTTAATTCTGGCGTTTGCCAGAATGACAAAGAAAGGACAAGTTATGAAAGTAAAATTTAATGGGAAAGAGATAAACATAAAAAGAATAGGAATTTTAACAGGCGGAGGAGATTGCGCGGGTCATAACGCGGTTATTCTTGGGTTATTAAGAAGAATCTCTCTTGAAAACAGAAGTCTTCCTGAAAGTGAAAAAATGGAACTGATAGGACTTCTTGAAGGATGGAAATCTTTAACTCGCGATCCGGAAGAAGAGCTAAATAAAATTGCAAGGCCTCTTAAATTAAAAGATATTGATGAAAGCTTTAAAACGGCAGGAACAATACTCGAATCTTCACGCACAAATTTATTCTCAAAAGCAAATATAGAGGCTAAAGCTCCAGAAAAAGCCATGGAAAATTTGAAGAAACTCAATATTGATTGTCTTGTTGTTCTTGGCGGAGATGACACCTTGGGAGCTGCTGGAAAGCTTGGCAAACAATTTTCTTTCCCAATGTTTGGAGCTCCAAAAACCATGGATAACGACGTTTACGGAACAGATTTAACCTATGGATTTGAATCTTCTGTCGAAGAATCTGTCCATTTCATAGAAAATATAAAAACTACTGCAAAATCACATAATAGAGTTTTTATTGTTGAAGTTATGGGCCGCCATGCCGGATGGGTTGCGCTATATGCAGGAATTGCAGGAGGAGCAGATGTTACGCTTCTTCCTGAAGAAATTGTAAATCTTGACAACGTAATGTCTCTGGTCAAAAAAGCGTTGGACTATCAAAAACATGCGATAGTTGTTGTATCTGAAGGTGCAAGACTTTTTGATACGCGTTATCCGGAATCTATAAACAAGCGCCATCAAGAACTTTTGGATGTGGTAATTTCCGATCCTAAATATGCGCTAGTCAAAGCACGCCATGCTATGCCCAAGAAAAAAGATTCCTTCGGCAATGAGCAGCTTGGAGGTGTTGGAGAATATCTGTTCTCTATTCTTGAAAAACATATGGGAATTGAGCTTCGCTATCAAAACTGCGGACATGCTATAAGGGGCGGAGTAGCTCATGTAACAGACAGAATTTTGGGATTGCGCTATGGCGATGCAATTTTCTCATTTATGAAAGAAAATAAGTTCGGCGTATATCCGGGTATTGAAGGAGATAAAATTATCGCTTCAAATCTGCTAGAAGTAAAAGGCGGACGATTTGTTCCGGAAAACCATCAATTATTTAGAATGAGGAATACTGCGGTTTACTATTAACCCTGATTATCCTAATCGGGGTTAATTTTTCGTATGGGATCTCATATTTTCAAAGACTGAACTCTCTCTGTATATAATATAACTGAAATTTCATAAAAAAAATACGAAATATATTAGTAGTACAATAAAGATGAGAACAGCTGCAGAAAACCTTATTAAAAACCACCACTATACGTCACAAAACCAAGAAGTATATGGCACGATCAATTCCTGGTTAAGAACCCTCAATCCTCTTTCATTTACAGCTACAATTAAGTCAACACCGGAAGGGAGACTTTTTTTAGGCCGATTAGAAGGGCAAAGTATTGTACTTAAAGGAAACGAAATTCAACCTTCCTGCACGCATCATGTCACTTATGAAACAAAAAAAGGTCCCGATCCTGACACCCCTGACATTGTTGTTAATATATCACGAGCGCGCAAAGAAGAAGTAGAAAATTTAAAGACAAGATGGATAAGGCGAAACGGAGTTGTTTGTCCTTTTGGTAAAATCATTCCGAGAGGTGGAATGGATACTATTTATCCCCCTAGAAGTATCCCTATTGCGGAAGAACAAGCATTGCTTAAGCCTTTTTTAGAAGATTTAATAAGTAAAATGCATGTGTGTCATCCTTACCAGATAATTAGCCAAGATATCAAAGACACTTTGGTTGAAATTACTGCTAAAGGAGGAACACTTGCCGCTAATTGGCTTATTTTCCTATATGAAGATTTAATCTCAAAAGTCGCCAATAAATTTTATAAGGGGAATGCTTATTTCTGTGATTTGCTTAAGCAGGAAGGGAGGGAACAGGTACTTCCAGCCGCTAAAAGTTATTCTCTAGAAAACCAAGGAAGAAATGGATTTGATGGTTACCTCAAGGTAGTTCTAACTCATCACTTTATTACCTGTTATACTTATTTAGACGGTTATGGAAATCCAAAAGGTAAAAGACAACCCCAAACAGTAAGCATGGAAGAGATGAGAAATCCCAGAGCAATTTCTGGTGATTACACAGTTTCTACGTCAGAAAGTGTTTTAATAGCAAAAGAGAGTAGCATGCAAATTTACCATCAACTGACACCCGCAGAAAGGCATCTTTTTGACTTTATATTATCCTGCCCGACAAAAGAGGATCTTTCCGCGGAAGAAGTAGGAATTATGGCAGGAAGTCAAGAGATCCTACGATGCGGGATAACGCGCTATGCACAAAAAGGCCTCAATGACGATGAAATAACATTTCTTAATAGTCTTAAAGACCAAATGCCTGATTTATTTTCCATGCTTTTTGAGTTTACTAGGCACGGGATTAAATTGAAAAATTACAGATACATTCTTGATGAGTTGATAGATCAACATATAAAAGACGAACATGTAAAAAAGACACTTCATGAAATCTTAGATAAAAGCGCACTTTCAATACAAAGAGTAGGCCAGATATGTAAATCTATTTCTTATAAGTTGACTAATTGACAACAACTAAGCCGACAGTATTTCAGCCAACTTATAGCCATCCCTATCGATATCTTTTTTACGTTTGACGGCAATTTTTGTAGGAGTTTCTACAACTTTATCAGACAACATGCCAACCATTATAGAAGTTTTTCCGTCAATTAAGGCGCTTACTGCCGCGGCGCCAAGCTTACAAGCCACCTCTCGGGATAACGCCGTAGGATTTCCCCCCCTTTGCATATGGCCTAAAATACTAACCCTCACCTCAAGGTCTGTCTTTTTGCTTATTTTCTCGGCGATATCATGGGCATGCCCCGCCCCTTCAGCCAAAACAATTATAAAACTTGATTTGCCCCTCTGCTCCCCCTGCTTTAATTTTTTTGTGACATCGTCAATATTAAAAGGGATTTCAGGAATTAAAATCGCCTCCGCCCCACAGGTAATGCCAACATCTATTGCAATTGATCCGCTATTTCGTCCCATAACTTCAACTATGAAAATTCTCTCATGCGAAGTTGCGGTATCTCTTATTTTATCGATTGCATTAACTGCTGTATTTACGGCAGTATCAAACCCGATTGTATAATCCGTCCCGTAAATATCATTATCAATAGAAGCCGGAATATTGATGATTGGAAGTTTTGTCTCTTTATAAATTTGATAAGCCGCTTTTAACGAGCCATCTCCTCCAATTACAATCATAGCATCTATGTTAAAAGCCTTTAAATTTTCATAAGCTTTTTGGCGAACAGTTTTCTCTTTAAATTCATGGCAACGATGTGTTAAGAGAATTGTTCCGCCTTTGCTTATAATTCCGCTTACGGATTTCAAGTGTAAATCAACAATATCTCCATCTATAAGTCCCTGCCATCCCCTCTTTACTCCAAGAACATTAAGCCCGCTGGAAATCGCACAACGGACAACCGCTCTTATCGCAGGATTCATCCCAGGAGCGTCTCCTCCAGGAGTTACAACCGCTATGTTTTTAATTTGTTTTTTTGGCATAACAAAATTATACTTCAATTATATTGTTTGAACAAGAGATCGCAGTGTATGTTTTTCCAAACGTTCCAAATAAACCCCGAGTTCCTAATCGGGGTGAATAATCGGGGTTAAGTCCTTAATTAATGAAATTTATCTGATAAAAATCGATATATATAAAGATATGAACTATATTAGCTCTAGAACAACTTACGAGGCCTTTCCTCAGTTAGTGGCAAAATTGACTCATAATTATAAACCACCACAATATGTAAATGTGGCAAGTCCAGATCATCCAATACATAAAGCCGCCAAACAGTTATATGATTTAAGAATCAAAGGTAATGGAGAAGGATTTTCTTGCGGTTTAACAGATGCTCAAATAGTTCATATGGCCGGCCGGCACAAAAGAATAGATTGGGTTATATCAACAATAAAAGAAGCTAGCGGGAAGATTGCCCCTTCATACATCGTTACAATCGGATCAATTTTTGAGGATTACGAAGAAAGATGGGCTTTTCTGGAAGGCTCGACAAACAAATCCAACGGTCAAAATGTATCTTTATTTTTTAAGATTGCCACAGTTGCAAATTTCAAACAAACACTCCTATCTCTTGGAGAATACCAAGCTAAAGGAAAAGAATTGTGGGGAAATTTCCCTTTATCATCTGCAATCACTTTTTTTGATAAAGGAGTTAATCTTGAAGAAGTAAACAAGCTGCTGTCAGCAACAAAAGAGCATTATCCATTAGCGGCGTCACTTATCGCAAATATTGAACAATGGATTAAAGGAGATAATCCTCCAAAAATGCTTGATAAAAAAGGAAGACTAAAAAGGGGCTCTCATCCGATTGACTGTCTAAAAAAATTAGAAGTATTACTAAAATATAAAGATGAACAATTAGACGAAGAATTTATCAAAAAGATATTTTCTGGCTCCGTTTATTATTTTGAAGAATCAATAAAATTATATCTTAAAAGAAATCCTTATCTTACAACCTATCATTCTATAAATTACTTTTTAACTAAAGTAAAAGAGAAAAGAAAAGCTTTTATTTTAAAAGAACTTGAAAGGTTTGGGAAATTACCCGCAAAATTTCGCCCGTCTTTTAAAGAAATAATAAAGCTATCAAAAGACCATCAATTTAAAAGCCTTTTAGAAGACTTATTTAAAGCCAAAATGAGAGAAATGCTAGATAAAGTTAAATTCCATGATATAAAAACTAATGATAAAGAAATTTACCGTAAACTAGCACTCCCCCTAGAAAGCTCAGAGGCGTTTTCTGAATTGCCACAGCTATTATCATTGTCTTCAGAAGAATTATTCCATCTGACTTTTTTTGATGATACAGAAAAAAGATTCTTATTTTTGCAACGATTTTTAAGATCTCTAATTTATCCGGATTCCATATCTTATGTATATCAATTTGCAAGTCTCCCTGATTTTTCAGGAAAAGAAAAAGCCTTACAATCACTACTTGTCGAAATGAAAGATGCGCAAAAAAGAACAACAACAGAAGAAGATGCCACTGAAGAGACAGAAAAAAAAGAAAACTTAGCCTGGTTTGATCGTTCTATATTTTCGCCAGCTATACAGATAATCTTATCCGATATAAGTTGGCAAGGCGCCTTGTCAGATACTTATAAAACACAAGGTGTTAAACTTAGTTTTTCAGGAGCTGTTGCCATGAGGAGAGAAGGATTACAATTGGGAACTCTTTTAGAATTACTTGAAGAATCTCAGGCTAAAAACTTCCCCCTGACTCCCATTGCTGCTATTAACATACATATGATAAAAACAGATGTTGACAGTTTAAAAAGATATATGGAAACTGACTTTAAAGGACTGTTTAGCAACCCATCTAGATTTGTAAGAACCTTTGGATTATTGCAAAAAGGATACAAACAAATGGCTCCTGATACTATTGCAAGCCAGATCAACATGCTTAGAAGCTTTAAAGGATTTTCAACGGAGGCTTCAGGTGAAGATGTTTTAGATATGTTTGAGCTTGGAGTATCCTTTAGTGAATTAGAAAAAGCTTGTACAACTGCTGAAACAAAAGTCATGTTAAAACCTCTCTTAATGCATAAAATATTTATGGCAAATTTATCACGTGCTATAGAAAAGATGAAAGGTCTAAATAGAAAGTATTTCGGTTAGAAGTTAACCCCGATTATTCACCCCGATTAGGAAATCGGGGTTAAAATTCCTTCTGGTATGAATAATCGGGGTAAAGTATAATAGAACATCATGTCAAACAAACAAATAAAACTAGATCACAGCAAATTCGGAAATATTGATCTTGCCGAGTTTAATGAAGAGACAAAAAAAGTTCAAATTTTTCATACCATAATGCTCGAAGGGAAAGATCCACTCCTAAAAGACAAAGAGGTCGTAATGACCGGCTGGAAAACAGAAAGCCCTTTTATTTCAAACGATAAGCTTTCAGATATAAAAAAATCCGCAGAAGAATTGAGAAACAAAATCGACGATTATGTTTCTATTGGCATTGGTGGCTCGTACCTTGGAACTAAAGCTACAATTGAAGCCGTTGTCGGAAACCTGGAATTATTTAACCTCTTTTCAAAAGAGGAACGAAACGGTATTCCTAGAATTTTCTTTTTGGGCAACCATATGGATCCCTCATACATCTCCAAAATTTTAAAACTTTTGGATAATAGAAAAATCGGCGTAAATGTTATATCAAAATCAGGTGGCACAGTTGAACCTGCGATCGCTTTTGCAATTATGAAAGACTTGATGGAAAAGAGATTTAAAAATCCATCCGATCTTATTGTCGCAATAACAGACGCGGCAAAAGGGGCTTTAAAAAAATTGGCAGGTGAAAAAAGTTATAAGACTTTTGATGTGCCGGACAATGTCGGCGGACGATTTTCTGTAACATCCCCTGTCGGTCTGTTTGGACTTGCTATGGCAGGAATCAATATTGAAGAGTTTATTTCTGGTGTTAAATTTGGAGAAGAGGCGACAAGAACACTCCCTTTTGAAAAAAATATTGCCATGCAAAGAGCGGTTCTTCGATTTATCGCTTATAAAAAATTAAGCAAGAAGATTGAGCTTGTTTCTACCGGAATTTATGACCTAAAAGGAATTGCGGGCTGGATGCAGCAACTGGGGCCGGAAAGTGAAGGGAAAAACGGTGAGGGGCTTTGGATCTTCCCTGTATTTTATACACAAGACGCACATTCAATCGGACAGATGATACAAGAAGGAGAGAGAAATATAATAGAAACTTTTTTGATGGTTTCCGATCAAGGGATTGATATGAAAATCAAAAGTCTTGGAACCCCTGTTGAATATTTAGACGGCAAGAATTTAAGTTTTGCAAATAACGCTTTTGTAGAGGGGCTTCGAAAAGCTCATGTAGAAGGCGGAGTTCCGTGTATGACCTACACACTTCCTGATCTTTCGGCTTTTACAATCGGACAATTATATCAAATTGAAATGAACACCATCGCATTAAGCGGGCTTCTGCTGGGACAAAATCCGTTTATTCAACCCGGAGTGCAAAAATACAAAGCTATTGCGGATAAGAAGAGCGGAAGATAGAGTTTTGTGTCATTCTGATGAAAATCAGAATCCATTTTCCCTTTGTGTCATTCTGGCGAAAGCCGAAATCTAGTTATTAAATACATTGGCAAATAATTCAAAATTCCTGTAATTTCTTAAAAGGAACAATCCCATCTTGTGGCGCTCCTTCATTTATGTAAACTTTCCAAAAAACATTATAGTCATCAATATTACGATGTGTAAAACTGTCAACGCTATATAAAAGAGGAGTTATTGCCTCTCTGTGTATTGCTCCTCCAAAAGGCATTAGTGTTTTGCCCGGCAATAAAAACTTACGATATTGATTTTTTGCTGATTCTCTTAAATTATTAAAATCAAAAGTTAAACAAAGATATCTATCGTCTTCTTTCCATTTACTCGCAGTTATATGCGGCATCCTCCAACTTTTATCTTTTATGAAAATCAAAGGAAAATACAGTTCACATAAAACTTCCTTAAAAGCTTCCTTGGTGTTGTTTGTTAATGAAAATTCCAAAGAATATTCATGCAAAAGTTGAGTTATTTCTTTAGTTTTATATTTTATTTCGATATGTGCGGATGTATCTTTTTTAAAATATTCACCTTTTAAATCGTTTAATTCTTTTTTTTCTTCAACGCTTAATATAAAATCAGTATCGAGTTTAAAATAGCTAAAAATTGTTTTTATTGTTTCTTCAAGCTCTTCAATTTCGAAATAAGACTTTGCTTGTGCAAATAAACTTAAGGGCGCACCAAACTCATTCATAGATATATTGATTGTTAAAGGATAAATTTTTTTATCATTTGCCCAGACAACTGCAGACTCCCACCATACCCAACCAGATAACTTTGATGCAATAGAACAAATAGGAATAATAGCATCTGCATTTTTCAATTTATTTTCTAGCATTGTGTGTTGCCATTTATCCCCTGGTGGCATTCGTGAAGCTACAAATATATCAATTTTATCGCCGACATGACCACGAATTATATTTTCTATAAAGCAGGCTAAAGCCAATTCAACAGTAGAATAGCTAATAAATAAAATTGGCTTTTGTTTCGCTTTTAACTTTTTTGAATTATTTTCTTCAACTATCATTTTGATTGATTTTATTATAGATTAAATATTTAATGATGTAAATTTATGAATATGGTAAATTAAAACTGGGTTTCGGATCAAGTCCAAAATGACATCATCTATGTCGCAATGTTATTGAATACTGGATACCGGCTTTCGCCGGTATGACAATCTAGGCTTAAGCTTTTCAGTCTACTTTATCAACCTATAATACAAATCCTCCCATAGAGGATTTTCTTTTTCTATTAATTCTATTTTCCATTTTCTTTTCCAATTTTTCAATCTTTTTTCACGAGTAATAGCTGATAATACATCTGTTGTCTGTTCCCAATAAACAAGTTTATGAACAGCATATTTTTGAGTAAAGCCCTGAATTTGTTCAGATTTATGCTGGTAAATTCTTTTAATTAAATCAGAGGTTATGCCAATGTATAAAGTTCCGTTCTTTTTACTTGCTAAAATATAAACATAATAAAATTTCATTCAAAATAAGATGTGGCTTATTTTTTAATTTGTTACCCCCACCCCTAGATCCTGAATCAAGTTCAGGATGACACCCCTCTAATCGCTACACCCTGTGTCATTCTGACGAAAGTAGAATCTAGCGCTGGATACCGGCTTTCGCCGGTATGACACATTACATCCCCCGGAGAGCTTTTACTCTTTCGGTAATCGGCGGATGGGTTGAAAAAAGGCTGGTCAGCCAGCCAACTTTGTTTTCTCCTACAGCTTTAAATGGGCTTATAATATACATGTGAGCAGTCGCCTTATTTGCAACCTCAAGAGGTTCGGTATCCGCGGAAATTTTTAGAAGCGCACGAGCCAACCCTTCAGGATTTCTTGTAATCATAGCGGATGATGCGTCAGCCAAAAATTCACGCTTGCGCGAAATAGCCAGTTTGATCAACTGCGCGATGATTGGAGATAAAATCGCCAATATTATTGCAAGAATAAAAATAATAAGTTGAACTTGTCCATTCCCCTCCCTGCTGCTTTTTCGTCCTCTCCCACCCCACCAAGTAAACCTCAAAAATAAATCTGACAACAAAACAACAGTTCCTGCTAAAATAGAAACAATTGTCATAAGCCTCATGTCATAATTGCCAATGTGAGACAATTCATGAGCAATAACACCTTCTAATTCTACTTTTTCCAGTTTATCTAAAAGACCAGAAGTCACAGCAACTACTGCATGATTCGGATCACGGCCGGTTGCAAACGCATTTGGAGCAGAATCTTCTATTATATAGACCTTTGGTTGAGGAAGTCCTGCCGCAATGCAGAGATTTTCAACTATTCGATAAAGTTCGGGGTTGTCGCTTTTTTTTATCTCTTTCGCACCGGCAATCGCAAGAACCATTTTATCACTGCCATAATAAGCAATGACACTTATAATGATAGAAATTATAGCGGCTATTGCAAGAAAACTTGGTCCGCCGACATCCAAAGCCATTCCAATGACCCATGAAAGGCCGGTTATAAAAAGGATAAAGCCTATAATAAAAATCATAGTTTTGCGCTTATTTGAATCTATTTGATTGTATAAATTCATATTATAATTACACTAATGAAGAATAAAAAATGATCTAATGCCTAATGTATCATATTTATTGTGTTTTAATTAGTCATTCTTAATTAAATCATTCTTCATTAAAACTTAACCTCTACCGCTTTTCGTTCCTCGGAATTTTCAACTTCAAACATCTCTCTCATTTTAAAACCAAAAGAGTTTGCAATTATATTTGAAGGGAATACCTGTATCTTTGTGTTCAAATCTCTTACATTGCCATTATAAAATCTTCTTGAGTACATAATTTTGTCTTCTGTATCAGTCAAATCGGCTTGAAGACTTAAAAAGTTTTCGTTTGCTTTCAAGTTTGGATAATTTTCCGCAACAGCAAAAAGAGATTTGAGGGTTCCTGAAAGCATGTTTTCAGCTTTCCCTTTTTCTTCTACCCCCTGCGCGTTCATCGCATTGGCGCGGGCTTTTGTCACATTTTCAAAAAGCTCTTTTTCATGCGTAGCATAACCTTTTACAGTATTTACAAGATTTGGTATAAGATTATATCTTCTCTTCAACTGAACCTCAATATCCGCCCATGCCTCTTCAACTCGAACCTTTAGTTTAACAAGCCCGTTATACATAGAAATAACCCAAACAACCGACAAAACAATAACACCCAACAATATCCAAAAAATCATAAATATTACCCCCTTAAATTAAATTGTTCTTAAACTTTTGTACATATGCTAGCATAAGTTAAAAGACAAATTCAAGTGAAATCATGAAAAATAAATACAGAAGTATTAAAGTAAAGCATAAAATATATAAATAAGAAAAAATCATGACAACTATAAACACTGTTCAATCTTTAATGCAAAAATATATAAGGAATCCTTCAAAAGGGCCCAAAATAGTCCTTTTTACCGGTGGGTCAGGAGTCCGTTCACCCGCGATAGAGTTAGCAAAATACACTCATAGAACTCGCCATATTATAAATACAACAGATAGCGGAGGAAGCACAGGAATGCTTCGTCAAGTTTTTGAACTTCCAGGAAAGCATGAATTTCCCGCAATTGGAGATATAAGAAGCCGCTTATTTGATTTAGCAAACCACGAAATCCCGGGATATAGAGAAGTTGCCAAACTTTTGCATTATCGTTTACCGAAATATGCAGATAATAATATTTTAAGAAGAGTATTGTCCCACATAATAAGAGGAAACCATGAGTTAATTCGAGCTATAAGAAAGAACTCAAATAATGAAAATTTAGACACATCCAGCATACCAACTTCTATTATAATACAAAATGCGCTTAAAACATTTTGGGATACTGCCTCCACATTTGAAAGGAATTATTCTTTAACTCTTGATCTTTCCGACGCGAGTATCGGAAATATTTTTTTGGCAGGATTATATTTTCAGTATGGGGGAACAGGAGAAGCACTTCAAACAGCAATTTATTTCTACAAACAGTTAGCTGATGTTAAAGGAGAAGTTATTCCTGCTCATTTGGAAAGTCTTCATTTGGCAGCTCGCTTTAAAGACAAAACTTTATATGGTCAACACTTAATAACACAAAATTCTTTAAGCCTGCCGGTTGACGAGCTTTGGTACATTAATGATTTAGAAAACAAAAAGAAAGTTGTCCCGACTGTTAATCCTGATGTTATAAAGGCTATACAAGAAGCGGATATGATTGTTTATGGTATGGGAAGTTTTGAGACAAGTTTACGTTCTATTCTGATTATCCCGGGAATAGCAGAAGCAATAAGAAGGAGAAATGTTCCAAAAGTTCTTATTACTAACCCTGTTCTAGATGAGGAAACAATTAGAATGACAGCTATAAATTGTGCTTGCAAAATAGGAAATACCTTGCAGGATATGGATACTGATCAATCTTATGATTATAATAATTATTTAACATATGTTTTGGCCAACGAATACCCTGGCGCTACAATGTTTAAGAGTAAATATGGAAACCGATTCGGCTATATGCCCATAGGAGAAGGGGTTATTGGCAATGGTGTAAAGCTTTTGCAAAATAATCTTTTGACCAGCCAAGGGGCAAAGACTTATGATCCTGCACTTCTTGTAGAACTATTATTTTCAATAATGGCAAAATAAAATAACTTGAACCCCAATTATCCTAATCGGGGTTCATAGACTAACAAAATTTTAGCAGTCTATTGAAAAATTCCTTAAGGGGACTGTTGCTAAATGTCACCCTGAGCTCAGCCTAAGGGTGCGAAAGTCTTAAAATACAGAAATTATATATTTTGCAACAGTCCCGAAGTTAAAAGAGTTGAGGGAAGAGGAAAAATGAGGTTGGATGGCTATTCAGCAAAAACTCAAAGCCCGAGCGCCCGCAATATCCATTGTTTTTCCAAAAGCAAGAAACCCATGATTTTTGATAATAATAAAATTATTTTCGTTTAAAATATCCAAAATGGCTTTTGCTAATTCAAGGGTTCCATAAGGCTCTTCTTTTAAAGTGGAAGGTAATTTCAACTCCTCTGCTATATCAAGAATTTTCTGACTGTGCCCATGAAAAATAGCATTTACATCTTTACGTTTCTGATAAATTAAAAAGTGAAACATGCTTTCAGAAGAAGGGGCTCTTGTTCCCTGGACATAAACTGTTTGTCTATCAAAATCAATAGAAGTAACTTTTACAAAACTTTCGGCAGAGACGCTTTTTAATCCGGAAGCAGTAACAATAAACTCACAAAAACCTTCTTTCAATCTAAAGCTTAAATTCCCATAAGCCCCGTCACCATAAGAAGGCATTAGATCTTCTTTTATAAATTCCATGCACCAATATTTTAACCTTTCAATTCTTGGATCATCAGGAGTTTCATGATTTAGAAATTTTGTTGTAAACTTTGGAATTACTTTTTTCACAATAGCTTTTCTCTCTTAAAAAGATGAGGAAGTGGGTAGGGTTTAATAATACCCTTCTCCGTAATTATTCCAGTTATAAGTTCAGAAGGAGTCACATCAAATGCGGGATTTAATGCAGAAGAACTAGGGGATGCAACAAGAATTTCTTCAATCTTTCCATCTTTATTTGGCCCTGTCTGATATAAAACTTCTTTTTGAGATCTCTCCTCTATCGGTATATCTTTTCCTGTTTTACAATTTAAGTCGAAAGTAGAGGTCGGCGCCGCGACATAAAAAGGGACCCCGTATTTTTTAGCGCAGATCGCCTTTTCCAAAGTCCCTATCTTATTTGCAACATCATAATTTGCAGCGATCCTGTCCGCACCCACAATAACCATATCAATTTTTCCCTGAGACATAAAATGAGCTCCAGCATTGTCAGGAATTATTACATGGGGAATTTCTTCATTTTCAAGCTCCCATGCGGTAAGCCTGGCCCCCTGCCCCCTCGGCCTTGTCTCATCAACATAAACAAAAATTTTTTTACCCCTGCTACAAGCAACATAAATAGGAGAAAGAGCAGATCCAAAATCTACAAAAGCAAGCCAACCGGCATTACAGTGCGTCTCTACATAAAACCCGTCGTTTAATAATTCATTTCCTATTTCACCAATCTTCTTACAATTATTCGCATCTTCATCTGCAATTTTTTTAGCTTCCAAAACAGCTTCCTTTTGAGGGTTGGCTGATTTTTGAGCGGCATCAAAAACGCGATTAACAGCATAAAAAAGGTTTTGAGCCGTAGGGCGTGTCGCTTCTATCTCTTTTTTGGCCTCTTCAACATTTTTTAAATCTTCCAAAAAGGCCTGAGCCATGGCAAACCCTGCGGATGCGCCAATGGCTCCCGCCCCGCGTACTATCATCTTTTTTATCGCAAAACAGGTGTCCTTATAAGATTTGGCTTCGTAAATTTTAAACTCAAAAGGGAGAAGATTTTGCTCTATAAAAAAAACAGATGACCCTTCCATCCAAACAGTACGATAATGTTTGCCTTTTACCTTCATTCGCCTTCAAACTCAGCCTGCGCATAAACAGAAAAACCCGAGCTCTCAAGTTTCTTCCTCCCTCCAAGATCAGGAAGATCCACAATAAAAGCTATCTCAACAATTTCCCCGTGAAGTTTTTTAACAAGTTTTGCGGCTGCCATAGCAGTGCCGCCGGTCGCTATCAAATCATCAACTATTACAATTTTTTGCCCTTTTTCTATTGCATCTTTATGTATTTCAACAATATCTGTCCCATACTCCAAAGAATATTCTTCTCTTTCTACTTCCGCAGGAAGCTTGCCTTTCTTTCTGACAGGGACAAAACCTTTCCCCAAAAGATAAGCCAATGCCCCACCTATAATAAAACCTCTTGAGTCAATCCCAACAATAAGATCAATTTCTTTGTCTTTATATCTGCTTACAAAATCATCAATACAAAGTTTGAGTCCTATAGGATCTTTAAGAAGAGTTGTTATATCCCTGAACATAATTCCTTCCTTAGGCCAATGCGGAACCGTTCTAATTTTAGATTTTATCGGCATTATTTTATCCTCCTTACAATGTTAATAAATAATTTTTTAACTTTATCAGCATTTTCATTCATACGCTCCATAATCATATCAAATGTTACCGGAGCCTCATCATCTTTCCAACAATCATAATCTGTAGACATAGCAATTGTCTGATAAGGAATATCTAACTCCCTTGCTAAGATAACCTCAGGACAGGTAGACATATTTATAATATCAGCACCCCATGAACGAAACATACGGCTTTCAGCTTTAGTTGAAAAACGAGGCCCTTCTATCGTTATAACAGTCACATCTCTATTGTATTCAAACCCATACTCATCGCATATCTGACACAATATATCCGTTAAATTTTTATCATAAGGCTCACTCATCGGAGTATGAATAACATGATCCGTAAAAAAAGTCAGATTCCTATGACGTGTAAAATCTATAAACTGTGAAGGAAAAACCAAGTTTCCAGGTTTGATCTCCTCTCTTAAAGATCCAACAGCAGTTGCCGCAAGGATGTGGGTGCATCCTTCTTCTTTCAGCGCATAAATATTAGCTAAAAAATTGACTTTAGTCGGCATTATCTCATGTTTTCTGCCATGGCGCGCCAAAATAATAATTTCCACATCATCAATCAAGCCGCATTTTAAAGGGGAAGAAGGTTTTCCATATTTATTGGAAACTTCTTTATCATAAGCATTTTTTAAAATTTGAGGATCATCCAACCCCGAGCCACCTATAATTCCTATTTTGACCATGATAAAATTATAGACCAATTAAAACATTTCAACAATAAGAAATTTTGTAATACTCAGTGTTGCCAAATGTTCGAAATAAATCCCGATTATCTTTATCGGGATAAAAGTTTTATTGTCATCCGAAAAGTTCGTAACTCGTCCCGATAGCTTTGCTATCGGGACTCAAACAGACGAACTTTTCTCCTGCCAAAAAAACTTTTATTTTAAAACAGTTACGAAATTTTGTAAGTTTAGTTTTTCCAAACGTTCCAAATAAACCCCGATTATGATAATCGGGGTTTATAATTACGAATTTTTCATATTTTCTTCAACAGCTAATCATTCCATGTTAGAAATAGTTTCAAAAGCGGAATCTCTTTTTCTTTTCTTTCCAAAAACAGGCTATAAATGTAAGAACCATTTCTTTTTCCGCTAAAAGACATTACAGGCCTGAATAATTTTTTTTCACTTGGAAAAGAAAATGGATAAGCAACATCATTACTATCGTTGCTATTATTAGCCAAATGTCTATAACTGCTTAATTGAAGTAAAAATTGAATAGGAATTATTTCCTTAAACTGAGAATCACTTGAAAATAAATATTTTAACATCTCTCTATTAGAATTATTATCTAAGTCAGAAATCATCTCCTGCAAACGAAAAAGCGGAGATCCATTTGCCTTTTTCATAGACGAAACAATTCCCCAATCACTACTTCTTAGTCTCCTGAGCATTTGATCAAAATTATTGCCATTTAAATTTCTACGCAGTGAATTAATTCTTGCAAGGACAGCATCTCCCGCGTATAAAATAGGGGGAGGGTCAGTATCATAAATAAAATTTCCGTACATCCCTGTTTGATTCCCTCTCTCCGCATCTTCTTCCCAAAAAACAAGGTGTCGACTACCGTCAAGTCCTTTGATTCTAACTCCTTCGCCTGACATATCAAACGCTGAAACCCCCTTTTTGATATTCTTAACCGTTACATTTGCAGGAATACCCTCCTCACCAAGAACCTTAGCACACTTAATAAATTCCTCAGCATCTCCCTCCTGCTCCATTCTCCCCGTCCATCCCAAAAGATGAGCAACCACCTCTTTTTTTCTGGATGGAGAAATTGTTATTCTTCTATTATTCATTGAAGAAAACAACATAAGAGTCTCAATCATTGATTTTCTTGCTGTCTGAACCTGTGGCATTATGTTTGTCATAATTTACACCCACCCCCTTACGGGGATTACTCACTCCTTAGTACAATTTCAATTCTTTAACGTATGGATCCTTCCTCTAAATATGCCTATTCCAAACAATTGTTTCATTATGTTATGCTATAATATAATCACAAAAAAACCAAAAAAATTTCACCTTTAAAAAAAGAAAGGATAATAAAATGACATATAAAATAACGCTAATTTACGGAGATGGAATAGGCCCAGAAGTATCAAACGCTGCAAGAAGATGTGTTGACGCAACAGGAGTAAAGGTAGATTGGGAAATTATGGAAGCAGGAGCAGATGTAATAGAAAAATATGGGACTCCTCTTCCAAAAGAGACGCTAGAATCGATCAAGAAAAACAAGATCGCGTTAAAGGGTCCACTTACTACTCCAATAGGCACAGGCTTTAGAAGTGTTAACGTCGCTATCCGCAAGGAACTTGATCTTTATACCTGTTTAAGACCATGCAAATCTTTTAAGGGGGTTCGCTCAAAATATCAAAACATTGATCTTGTCGTTGTACGAGAAAACACGGAAGATCTTTACGCGGGGATCGAATTTGAAGAAGGGAAACAAGAGACAAAAAACCTCATTTCTGAAATAGAAAAACTTTCTCAGAAAAAGATAAGACCCGATTCCGGCATATCGATAAAACCGATCTCAATTTCCGGAACAAAAAGGATCGTTGAGTTTGCTTTTGAATACGCGGCAAAAAACAATCGCAAAAAAGTGACAGCAATTACCAAGGCAAATATTATGAAATTCACAGACGGTCTCTTTTACAAAGCTGCAAGAGAGATCGCAAAAAAATATGAAGATAAAATTGAATACGAGGAACGATTAATCGACAATATGTGCATGCAGCTTGTCCAAAAGCCTGAGCTTTATGACGTATTGGTCCTTCCCAATCTATATGGTGATATTCTTTCAGATCTTTGCGCCGGTCTTATCGGAGGACTTGGAATCGCACCGGGAGCCAATTTAGGAAACGGAATCGCAGTCTTTGAAGCGATCCACGGGTCTGCGCCAAAATACGCAGGGCAAAACAAAGTAAACCCTGTGGCAATGATCTTATCAGCAGTCCTGATGCTTGATTACATCGGAGAAAAAGAGGCAGCAAAAAGACTTGAAAACGCAGTTGCATATGTCATTGCTGAGGGAACAAATGTCACATACGACCTAAAAACCGACAGAAACGATCCTACATCGGTTGGAACATCTCAAATGGCGGATGCTATAATAGAAAAACTGGCAGAGGTGAATAATCGGGGTATAAAGGAGGAATAAAAAAATGTCACAACTATTTGATAAAGTAAATCTTGACCTTAAAGAGGCTATGAAAAATAAAGATGAAGAGAGACTTTCCGCAATACGAATGATGAAAAGTAAAATCTTATATGTAAATGCCAGAGGAGAACTTTCCGAAGCCGAAATCATAAAGATATTAACTAAATATGCCAAAGAGGTCAAAGAATCTATTGAAGAAGCTAAAAAAGTCGGCCGCGCCGAAGATGCCGCAAAATCAGAAAAAGAATTGCAGATTGTAGCAGAGTATTTACCGAAACAATTATCTTCCGATGAAATAAAAAAAGCAGTTGAAGAATCGATAAAAGAACTGGGAGTATCCTCTGTTAAGGATATGGGAAACGTGATGAAAGCAGTTTTGGCTAAATATCCCGGAACCGATGGGAAAGTTGTTAATCAGTTTGTGAGAGAAATTCTTAAGTAAATTCCATGCAAATACTAGGATTACTAACAATAGGCCTCGGCGCTGGCATATTAAGCGGATTTTTGGGAATCGGCGGAGCAACACTCCTTATTCCATCTCTTCTTGTAATTTACAAAATGACACAACATATGGCACAAGGGACATCTCTTGCGGCGCTTCTACTCCCTGTTGGAATATTGGCAGTTATAAAATACCATCAAACAGGAAATGTAAATATAAAATTTGCTCTGTTAATAGCTCTCGGTTTTTTAATCGGCGGATACATCGGCGCAACATTCGCACAACCAATTTCTGACACATTGCTTCGAAAAATTTTTGGGGTATACTTGTTGATAATCTCTTTGCAGCTGCTTTTTTTTAAATAGTCTCTTCTTCAGAAATTCCCATCAAGCTACAAGCATTACCCCATGTTATCTTATCTAAAGAATTTTGACCTAAATTTAAATCCAAAAGACCTTGAATAGATCTCTCAACACTTGCAATAGGAAAATCGGTGCCAAATAAAATTCTTTCAGGCCCAATATCCGAAAGAATCATTGACAAAGATTGTTTTAACCTCCAGAATAACTGTTCACATAAATTTGTTTCATATTCTTGTGCGGCAATAACATCTGAAATATCTATTATTCCATACTCATTATTGATAAAATGCGCGCGAATTATCTCCCAGGGTTCTCCCGCCCCATGGCAAAAGACAGTTTTTACTTTGTATTCCTGAGCCAGAGAAGTTAAAAATGCCACATCAACACAATTTGATTGATCGCTCACACTTTTTGGCCCTGTATGAAAAACTGCAAATAAACCATATTCAGAAAGAAACCGGAAAAATAATCTTATACTGTTAGCCCTTTTATTAAAATCCAACTTATTAAAAACAGGATGGATTTTAATTCCTCTCAACCCCAATTCGCTTATATGTTTTACAACTTCTTTTAAAACTTCATCTTCAAATCTTAACGCAAGAGCTCCAAGAGTATAAAGACCTAGCGTCTCTTTTGCCATTTGAGCAAAACAATCATTTAAAGAATTTACCACAGGATATTTACCAGCAAGAGATAAAGGGGCAACAGGTAAAACCAAAAATCTTTGGCAGGAGGCAAGTGATGCTGCAGAATATGCCCTTTGAACTTCTTCAAAATATGGCCTTGGCCCTCCCTCTGTAACCAGTTGACTAAAATTCATGCCGCGTTGAACTTCCTGCGAAGCACCATAATTTTGCGGATTGGCAGGAACGAGATGAACATGCGCATCAAAAACTCTCATAGTAAATTATTATCTTGATATTTTTCAGGAAAATTCAAGGAAAAATTAATAATCAGCTAATAACAGACCCGTTTGGAATATCGCGGTCAAGAGTCAAAAGAACTACAGAAGATTTATCAGAATTTGAGGCGGCAAGAAGCATTCCTTGGCTTTCAATCCCTCTCAATTTACGAGGTTCGAGGTTTGCAACAATAGCAATTTTTTTGCCAATTAATTCTTCTTTGTTGGGATAATGCTGCTTTATGCCGGCAACAATAATTCTATCAGTGGGGAGGCGATTAATCGCCTCCCCACCAGAGGATAATTCCTCACCCAAATCAACCGTCAATTTATAAATCTTATCCGCGCCTTCAATATCTTCTACCGATTTAATCTCGGCAACCCTCAATTCAATTTTTTTAAAATCATCAAATGTTACGGTCATCTGCTAATCAACCCCAACAAAACCCCATGGAATCTGACTACAACCGGCCCAAAAACCAACGCGACAATTGACATTAATTTCAACAAAATGTTTATCGCAGGACCCGATGTGTCCTTAAATGGATCTCCAACTGTATCACCTACAACCGCAGCCGCATGTGACGGGGTCCCCTTACCACCAAGAAAACCCTCTTCAATAAGCTTCTTGGCGTTATCCCAAGCGCCGCCGGCATTTGCCATCATAATTGCCAAAAGAACACCAGAGGCTAAAGATCCTGCTAAAAATCCCGCAAGAGCTTTGGGGCCCAAAACAATCCCGATAACAATAGGTGCAACAACTGCTAATATGCCGGGGATTATCATTTCAGAAAGAGCCGCCTTGGTTGAAATATCAACACATTTTGAAACATCAGGTTTTGCTGTCCCTTCCATAAGGCCTTTAATTTCCCTGAATTGACGCCTTACCTCTTCTACCATTTTAAATGCGGCTCGCCCTACCGCCTGCATTGTCATGGCAGTAAACAAAAACGGAAGCATACTTCCTAAAAAGAAACCGACAAGAACAGTAACAGATAACAAATTGACTTCAGTAATTCCTACTGTGCTTGTAAAAGCCACAAATAATGCAAGAGCTGTCAATGCTGCAGAACCTATCGCAAACCCTTTACCAATAGCGGCTGTTGTATTTCCCAAAGAGTCCAATTTATCTGTTATTTGCCTTACCTCTTTCGGAAGGTTCGACATTGTGGCAATACCGCCTGCATTGTCTGCAATTGGACCATAAGCATCAACAGACATAATAATACCCACAGTGCCAAGCATTCCGACCGCAGAAATTGCTATCCCGTACATTCCGCCAAAATAGTAAGAAATAAGCATAGCGGCACATATCGCAAGCATAGGGAAGCCGGTACTGGTCATTCCAACGGCAAGCCCTGAAATAATATTAGTCGCAGCCCCTGTTTGAGTTGATTTAGCAAGATTTTCAACGGTTTTTCCCGATGTGTAATATTCAGAAATAAGCCCTATTGCCATACCAACAACAATCCCAGATAAAATTGTCCAAAATATACCCATTCTATCCGGCATTAAAAACATAACTAAAAAGTATGAAGAAATAATAAACAATATCCCTGAAATGTATGTTGCATACCTTAATGCAGATTGAGGATTGAGTTTTTGCAAAAAGTTCATAGAGAGCGTTCCGACAAAAGATGCCAAAGTTCCAAAAACAATTAAAAGCAGGGGAAGGGCCATCCATGCGAATGGATTTATCATCAAAGCACCAAGCGCGATTGTGGCAACAACAGCCCCTACATATGATTCAAAAAGATCAGCTCCCATCCCCGCGACATCTCCCACATTGTCTCCTACATTGTCAGCAATTACTGCAGGATTGCGAGGATCATCCTCCGGAATGCCGGCTTCAACTTTTCCTACAAGATCAGCGCCAACATCCGCCGATTTTGTGTAAATTCCTCCTCCGACACGGGCAAAAAGAGCGATAGATGATGCTCCCATAGAAAACCCGGATACAATCTGCGCCTTTAAAGCTATGTCAGGGACTAAAAGCCATATAAGACCTATACCCAACACTCCCAAACTTGCAACAGCCATACCCATGACAGACCCGCCACGAAATGCCATGCCTAACGCTTTGCCAATATCTTTTGATGATGCGGCATGAGCTGTTCTGACATTTGCTCGTGTGGCCGCGGACATTCCTATAAAACCCGCGATCATTGAAAAAAGTCCGCCGCAAACATAAGCGATTGCCGTATAAACGCTGATAAAATAAGAAATCGCGATAAAAACCACAACCATAAAAATAGCAATGCTTGTGTATTGCCTTTTTAAATAAGCCATGGATCCATCGTAAATTGCTTTTGAAATCTCCTGCATCTTAGCAGTGCCGGGATTTCCCCGAACTATAAGCCACAAAAGAAATAAAGAATACAAAACACCTAAAACTCCAACAACAGGAACCAATGACATGATATCCATCTTTTACCCTCTCCTTTTTTTATTTTTATCTATTCGAATACGCCTTAATTCCCAAATATGTTGCACTGCTTCCCAATTCTTCTTCAATTCGCAGTAATTGGTTATATTTTGCTACGCGATCGGTTCGTGCAGGGGCTCCGGTTTTGATCTGCCCGCAATTTAATGCTACGGCCAAATCGGCAATTGTTGAATCTTCGGTCTCCCCTGATCTATGGGATGTAACCGCGGTATATCCGGCTTTCTTTGCCATGTTTATAGCTTCTATCGTTTCGGTCAGTGTCCCTATCTGGTTGACTTTAATAAGAATTGAATTTGCAATACCCTTCGCAATGCCTTCTTTTAGGATCTTTGGATTTGTGACAAAGAGATCGTCTCCGACAAGTTGAATTTTTTTGCCGAGTTTGTCGGTCATAATTTTCCAGCCCTCCCAATCCCCTTCCGCCAAACCGTCTTCAATAGATACGATTGGATATTTTTCAACCCATGAGGCATAAAGATCGACCATTTCAGATGAAGTTAAACTTTTGCCTTCTGTTTTAAGTTCATATTTTCCGTTTTTAAAAAATTCAGACGATGCAGGATCCATGCAAATGCAAATATCTGTCATGGGTTTATATCCCGCTTTTTCGATAGCTTCCATTATAAGCTTGAGGTTCCCTTCATTAGATCCTGTCTTTGGAGCAAACCCACCTTCATCTCCCACAGTTGTCGGGAATCCTTTTGATTTAACAACAGATTTGAGCGCATGGTAAACTTCAGTTCCCATCCTCAATCCTTCTTTAAAAGATTTGGCACCAACTGGAGCAATCATATACTCCTGCATTTCAGTCGACCATCCGGCATGGGCTCCGCCATTTAATACATTCATCATAGGAACAGGAAGTGTAACAGCGTTATCCCCTCCCATGTATTTAAATAGAGATTTCCCTTGCGATTTTGCGGCAGCATGAGCAACAGCCATGGAAATGCCAAGTATCGCGTTCGCGCCAAATTTGCTTTTATTTTCTGTCCCGTCAAAAGAGATCATCTTTTTGTCTATCTCTTCCTGTTTTGTAATATCCATACCTATAAGCTCTTCAGCAATAACAGAAACATTTGCAACTGCTTTTGTAACTCCTTTACCCAAATATCTTGATTTATCGCCATCTCGTAGTTCCAAAGCTTCACGACTTCCGGTTGAAGCTCCTGATGGGACGATTGCGCGGCCTAAAACACCATTATCCAGAATAACATCGACTTCGACTGTGGGGTTTCCTCTTGAATCCAAAACTTCGCGGCTAACGATCCTTTTAATGCTTGCCATTTATCATTTCCCTCTCTTTCTTCTCCCCAAACCCTTTGGTACGGGAATAAAAAAACAATAATTTATTATAACATATTTTTGTCTGTCAGGGCATTTTAGGTGTTGGGGTAAACTTTTTACTTTAATCGGATTATATCCCTACTCGTATGATATTGCATATTTTTTTGACGACAGGAAGTTTTTTAAGACGTAAAACTGCCTCCATTAAATTTTTTTCTTTCACCTTATGAATAATAATAACTATTGTGGCAATATTATCTTTTGTCTCTTTCTGCAAAACCGTGGCAATAGAAACCTTATGATCGGCAAAAACTTTTGATATTTCCGACAATACTCCATGCTTATCAGCAACTTTCAACCTGATATAGTAACGGCTCTCAATTTCATCGATGGATTTTACTCTTAGTTTTTTAGAAGTGTAATTAGCAACTGTACTCTGTATTTTGTAATTAGCGCAAAAGATTATATCAGAAACAACGGCTGACGCAGTCGGATTTCCCCCCGCCCCCTGGCCGTAAAACATTAATTCTCCAACCATATTCCCCTTCACATAAATGGCATTCATAGGCCCAAAAACAGATGCCAATGGATGATCCTGCGCAATTAAAGTCGGATGGACTCTAACTTCACAGCTAGTATCGCTCTTTTTGGCAATGGCTAAAAGTTTTATTACATAACCTATCTCTTTTGCATAAACGATATCTTCCTGTTCAATTTTATCAATCCCTTCAAAAAAAACATCTTTCCAGTCAATGCTTGAATTGAAAGCTATCGATGCTAAAATTGCAGCTTTATAAGAAGAGTCATATCCTTCAATATCTTTTTTAGGATTTGATTCTGCAAACCCAAGTTTTTGAGCCTCTTTTAAAACATCAGAAAATTCCGCTTCCTCTTTGGTCATTTTGGATAAAATATAATTCGTTGTCCCGTTTACTATGCCATAGACCTCTTCTATCTCATTAGACAAAAGATCATGTGAAAGAGGCCCGATTATCGGGATGCCACCGCCGACCGCGGCTTCAAACTTAACAGAAACACCTTTCTCCTTTGCCAATTCAAGAATCTCATCCCCATGAAGGGCTATAACCTCTTTGTTGGAGGTTACAACATTTTTTCCGCTTTTTATAGCAGCAAGTATAAAATTTAAAGCGGGTCTCTCTCCACCGATTGCTTCGACTACAACATCAATTTGATCATCTTGTATAACATCAAACGGATCTTTAGTCAAAAATTTGTGCTTAACCTTTGTAGAATTGTCACATACCTTTAGAACTTGAAGATCTAATCCTGTGCGTTTTTGAATTAAATCGTGATTTTTTCTAATTAGTTCATCTACAGAAGAACCAATTGTTCCATAACCCAAGATTCCAATATTTATTTTTTTCATTTTTCCCCCATTTGTAGAAGTTGCTTCCTACATCTTCTATTGTGTTATAATTTTAATATTAAATGAAAGATTTATCAATAATAATAGTAAACACCAACAACAAAAAAATTCTCGGAGAATGTCTGGCATCTATTTTTCAAAACACCCATAAGAGATCGCTTGAAGTAATAGTTTCCGATAACGGATCAACGGACGGTTCGCAAGAGATGATAAAATCCAATTTTCCGCAAGTCTCTCTAATTGAAAACAGAGAGAATCTCGGGTTTATAAAAGCAACTAATAATGGGCTTAAAATCTCAACAGGTAGATATGTATGTTTACTAAATGACGATACAATCGTAAAAGAAGACGCTTTTGACAAAATGATCGAATTTATGGAAAAGTCTCCCAATGAGATCGGCTGCTGCACGCCAAAACTCTTAAATATAGACGGAACATATCAACATCAAGGCGGATTATTTCAAAGGAAATTCTGGCGATCAAAAGAGCCAACGGAAATTTCATTTGCTATTGGAGCTTGCTTGCTTCTGCGGCGGGAAGTAATGGAGAAAATCGGCTATTTAGATGAAAAGCTCTTTTTCTATAATGATGACCTTGATTATTGCTTGAGAATCAAAAAAGGGGGCTATAAGATTTACTATGTTCCCAACGCAGAAATAATACATTACGGAGGTTACAGCAGTAAAAGAACTTTTAACAGGAGATTGTTTGTTGAGGGATTTTACGGCGGGCTCTATTTCTGCAAAAAGCACCACGGCATAGCAGCATACCTTTTATATCGTCTTTTTCTATTTATAGGGGTTTTATTCTTTATCCCCATATTAATACTTTCTTATCCGTTTAAAAGAGAAAAGTTTTTGGATAGATTGCTCGCATATTTTGATATACTAACTATATCTTAATAAAAATACCTTCCGAATTACACACCCTTGCAAGCAGCCTCTTTGCTACAAAAGTATCGACGCTATTATACTCATCAAAAAAACCCCAATCATTTGGAAATGAAACAGCTTCATGCAATGATAAATTATTTGTATCCACAAACCCCCGCGCAAAAGAATGTGTTGATTCTCCAGCTTTCCTATTTGTCTCTATTTTTTCCATCCAGAGATTTGCTTCATGATAGGCGGTAGCATCAACATTTCGTATTTTCAACTGGAGAAGTTGCAAGAGGTTTTCCTTTTTTATCCCGGACAAAAACAACTTAGGATTAACAACCTTAGTTTGAACATCTATCCCCAACAATAAAAGGTTATTTTCAAGGGCAGTTACTAACTCCACATCATTATGAAGGTCGGGTGATAATAAAGCTAATGCGACGTCTCTCTCAGTTAACATCTCAGACTTTAAAGCCACCCGCTCTTTTCGCATAAAACCTTCACTAATAAGACGCCCCGCTCTCCTTTCAACTCCTGTATAAGATTGTCTTTCAACAGAACTAATCATAACCATACAAAATCTCCTCCTCTTTTATTTTTCAATACAGCATCTTAAAATGATTATCAAAACAAAATTTTAAAAATTTCAGATGATTTTTAAGAATTATTCACCAAAGTAAGCTATGAACCCCGATTAGGAAATCGGGGTTCATACCTGGGAAAAGTTCCAACCCTCTGCTAGAATTCTGTTCGTCCATGAATAATCGGGGTGTAATCTTTTTTATACTCTTAAGATAAGATCAATCTTTTCTTCATTAGTCGTGTCTCATTAAGTCATTCTTCATTCAAACTATGGCATAACAGTTAAAACCCAAGACTTGGGCTCAACTCTGACATTATGAACAGAAAGTCCCCAATGCAAATGAGGACCAGAAGATATCCCAGTATTTCCTGTTAATCCCAAAATATCACCCTTATTTAAATAATTCCCCGCTTTAACAAAAATTTTCGATAAGTGGAAAAATAAAGAGAAAACTCCTTGGCCATGATCCACTACCACCGTTCCTCCAAAAGCTTTAAATTTATCAGTCAATACAACCTTGCCATTATTGGGAACTTTTACTTTAGTCCCTATTGGCGATCTTAAATCCCAACCCCGATGACGATTTCTATATTTATTATTTATATATTCTCTAACTCCAAACGCCATTGTAGTTATGCCGGGAACCGGTTTTAAAAATTTTCCTTCCCATAACTTTAACGGAGATTCTTTTAAAAGAACTTCTTCAATGATTGCCCACTCGTCAACCATTATAGACCCTTTTGTAAGACTCTTTTTAGCAGGTGGCAGAGAAAAATCAATTCTTTTATAATCAAGAGGAATAATATTAACCGGAGTTTCACAAAAAAAGGCTCTTTTGTCTTTCATAACAACTTCAGCTGTAAGAATAAATTCTCCGGTCTTTTCTTCCGGCATAGTAGGAATATGAGCGCGAAAACCCTCATCACAGAGAAAAAAAGGATAGGTTTTATCTCTAAACAAAGCTATCGCACTTTCAACTTCTTTAGATTGGCTTAAAAAAGCTATAAATGTCTGGCCTTGTGGAATTTGAGCATGAGCTATAACTTGCACACTCGCAATTCCCTGCAATTGAAGAAAACCCATTATTATAAATGTTAAAATTATTTTGTACATAAGTAAATAAAAACAAGCATTACGCAACAAAATCAACACAGAAAACCAGATACTAACCCCAATTATCCTGATCGGGTTAAAGCTGAGATTCTTCTATCTTTATAGAATTATCTTTAGTTAACAACACAACTTTCGGACTATGTCTCTTGGCCTCTTCCTCGGAAAATATTCCATAAGACAGGATAACAACTCTCTCCCCTATTTTTCCCAATCGAGCCGCTGGGCCGCGAAACCCAATTTCGCCCTTTTCTCCTTTTATAATATAAGTTTCAAAACGGTTCCCATTATCAAAATTAAAAACAGCAACCTTTTCTCCGATATAAAAACCTGCAGCCGCTATTAAATCAGGAGAAACTGCAATGCTCCCTTCGTACTCAAGTTTTGTTGAAGTTATCGTCGCCATATGCAATTTAGATTTTAGTAATTGTATTAACATAATTTTAACCCCGATTATTCACCCCGATATAGATAATCGGGGTTAATCTCAGTTTTTTATAATATTTCATTTGGTTTAAGCATTGTCCTTTCAGCAACTTTTGTCTCTTTATGAATCTTACACCTATTACTAATTATACATTTTGGGTTGATTTTGACCCCTTCACTTATAAAGCACCAGTTCCCAACCACACTCTCTTTAATATCGCTATTTTTTGATATAAAAGTATCAGACCAAATAATGCTGTCTGATATTTTTGTATCTACTCCTACAACTCCCATTTTACCTATAATTGAGTCTTTAACAAATGCTCCGGCCCTTATTTCGCATCGATCGCCCACGATTACACACCCTTCAAACTTCACAGATTCGTCAATCCTGCAATTCTTTCCTATCCATACACAAGCAGAAACTTTTTTGCCAGGAATATTTATTCTAACCGTGCCATGCATTGCGTCATAATTAGCTTCTCTGTAAGCATCTAACGTGCCGACATCCGACCAGTATTCAATCATATGATATCCGTATACAGGAATATTCTCTTCCATCAAACGTGGAAATAAATCTTTGCCAAAATCATATAATTTATTTTGCGGAATCATATCAAGAATCTCCGGCTCAAAAACATAAATGCCTGTATTTACCAAGTTGCTGATAGCTTCTTCCTTCTTAGGTTTTTCCTGAAACTTAAGCAATCTATTATCGTCATCTATCTTTACAACTCCAAAATGCTCAACACTTTTAACTGGAGACAGAGCAACCGTCGCAAGGGCTTTCTTCTTTTTATGAAAATCAATCAGCCTCTGCAAATTGACATCTGTCAAAGCGTCTGAAGAGAGGACCAAAAACGTCTCATTAATTTTATTTACAACCCGACCCATCCGCCAAACTCCTCCCGCCGTTCCCATAAGCTCCTCTTCAAAAGAATAAGTCAAATCAACTCCAAAATCATCCCCGTCCGCAAAATAATTTACTATTTGTTCTGGATGATAATGAATATTTGCCGTAATCTGTCTTATCCCATTACGACGTAAAAGTTCGATATTGTGAAGCATTGTCGGCTTGTTGACAATTGGAACCATAGGTTTTGGCACGGCAAAAGTCATCGGTTCCAAACGGGTCCCATAACCTGCCGCCATTATAAAAGCTTTTGTAACCCTCTTATTCTTTTTCAATTTTCCTGATCCTTTTTTGATGTCTCTCTTCTCCAGAAAACAAAGTATCAAGCCAAACATCAACTATTTTTAGGGCCATTTTTGGATCAAGATATTTATCCCTCCCAGCCAAAGTTAAAATATTACAATCCCCGTGTTCACGACTCTGTTTAGCTATCTCTTCAGAATAGGCATTTACAGCACGAATTCCTTTAACTTTATTGGCAGTAATAGAAACCCCGACACCTGACCCGCACAAAAGGATTCCTCTTTCAAAGGCTCCTTTGGCAACAGCAGAAGCTACAAGATAAGCAAAATCAGGATAATCACAAGATTCTTTTGAATTTGTACCAAAGTCTTTTACTTTAAATCCTCTTTCCAGAAGATGATTTTTTATCTTTTCTTTTAATTCAAAGCCGGCATGATCGGAACCAACGGCTATTTTCATTTAATCTTCTCCTTCATTTCCTCCACAGCCTGTTTTATTCCAACAAAAACCGCGCGAGAAATCACACTAAAACCGATATTCAATTCTTCAATATTGCCGATTTTAACTATATCTCCTACATTCTGATAATTAAGCCCATGTCCCGCGTTGACACGAAGCCCTATCCAAACAGCCTTTTCTATCATTTTTTGAATTTTTAATAATTGAAAAGCTTTCTGTCTGACGGTTTTAGCATTCGCATAAGCCCCTGTATGAATTTCGACAAACTTTGCCCCAAGAACAGCAGATTCTTCGATCTGTTCAGGTTCAGGGTCAATAAACAGACTTACATCAATCCCTTTTTCCTGAAGTTTTCCAATTACAGGCTTGAGTTTTTTTTTGTTTTTTACAACATCAAGTCCCCCTTCAGTTGTTATCTCTCGCCTCTTTTCAGGAACCAATGTTACATAATCAGGTTTGAGTTTTAGGGCGATTCCAATCATTTCAGGGATAGCCGCCATCTCAAGATCTAAACGAGCTTCTGGAATTTTTCTTAGTCTTGCGACATCTTCATCCTGAATATGACGCCTGTCTTCTCTCAAATGACATACAATTCCATCGGCGCCGCCCTTCAACGCCCAAATAGCTGCTTCTACAGGATCAGGAAATTTCTCAAGACGCGCTTGTCTTAAAGTAGCAATATGATCAATATTAATTCCGAGTTTCATAAAATAATTATACTAGTAATTCTCTATGGGGTAAAGAGGAGGTTAACCCCGAAAAAAAAATTGCGCGGTTAGATCTTCCATATCTATTGCTGGCTTGGAGCATCTCTCCCCAACAGCTTCTAATTGCTTTTTAAGATAAGCAGCAACTTTTAAACTTCTTTCAAATCTTACATCTTGAGAAAGATGCTGGTCAAAGGTACTGGAACACGCACCTACTTTAAATGAGATTCTACCATCTCTATTTTGAACAACAATTCCTCCTCCTGTAAGCCTCTTTTCATCTAAAGAATCTCTCCCATTCAGCTGGAAGAAAGAAAATTTATCCGCAATCTCCCTATGATTACTCATACCTATAGGATCAATTACAAGATGGTTTTTCTTCAGATGAAAAATATATCCCAAAAAGAAAAAAGGTGTTTCACTACGAATCTGCTTAATAAGCCAAACCAAGTGTTCCGGTTGAAGAAGAAAGAGTTCTGATGGAAATTCTTTTGCAACAGGCAATGTCTCTCTCTTTTTTGAAACATAATCATAACCACAAACTTTTAATCTTAGCGCTGGAGAAAACATCCTGTGAAAAGGTGAAATTGACTGGCCCCTTCTATTATAGAATAAAGAAATATCCGAATTTCTTATTAATTTTACTATTGAAGGCTTCATAATACGCGATCACTCCTTTCTCTTCTATTTTATCGCGCACTTTCAACAAATATTTCACGGATTTTATTGATCGGAGTCTATCGTTTATAATTTAAAGAGAGGATATCATAATGGAAAAACAATTTCAAGCGCTTATTTACAAAATTTCATTATTCTTCCCTGAAATCAGCAAAATGCTTTCTCCATAAGCCTTTCTCTTTGTTAGTCAGGACAAAACCTAACGATTCAATACGGCTTTTTAAGGCACGACTCCCCGCAATTGTGCCGACATCAAAAGTTTCTATATTAAAAGGCTTCATATTTAAAGTAAAATAGAATAACTCTCTTTCTTTTTCTTTTAATAAGTTTATGACCATATCAAGATTTAAATTACACCCAGAAACAACTTTGTTACTTTTCGGATATACAACTTGAGAAATTCTCCCTTCTTCCAAAAACTCTCTAAAACGGACAGCAACATTTGAATCATCCTCTAAGCTGAAAACAGAACGCCCCAAGCCTGAAGATTGTAAGCCTCCACTTCCTGAAAAAGCTACAGACATCCCTCCGCGTTCATCAAAAGCCATTTCGCTAGATAAACTCCATGATAATACTCTTCCAACAGCCCCACCACCCCCTTCTAATCCATCTAAGATTACATCTTTTTGCAAATCTACAACAACCATTCCATAATGTCCTTGAGGCACAATTCCCTCAGGAGAACCAAAAAAATCTTGAAATTCTTCCATTATTTTTGCAAGATGTACAGGATCTTTTTTGAGCATCCTAACATTGTTGACTCCCCACCCATAGCCATCGGTAGCATTGCTTGCTCTCAAACGATGAACTACTCCCGACCCCTCCCTCATAATAAAACTTACAGGTGAACTCATTGGATCCTCCCTACTTAATTATTAATTCTTTTTCGAGAGAAACAACAAGGGATTTCAGCTTACTTTAAAACTTATAAAAAGACTACCTTTAAATCATACTTCGTACTATAGACGATTTTCTCCGCATCCATATCAAAATAGAGGACGTCTTTTACTCCGGGAAAATTTCTTTTATCTCCCGAGAAATTGGATATGGTTATCCCATTATCAGGCTTGGAAATATAAGCTATCTTGTTATTAAAAACAACAAGATTCCCAATATATTCAGGAGTCTCAAAAAGATCTGTTTCCGTTGAACCTGACAAAGTTATTTCCGAAACGAAAAGATTTGACGAATCTTCATAAAGCCCGCCTATAGTCTTTTTATATGCGGTAACTTTTTTCACCGAAATAATTCTACCGTCTTTTATCAATTTTGGAGAAAAATAAGTAGACGTCGTATGAACAACATTTCCGCAGCCAACCATAAAAAACATCCCTATTAATATTATAAAAACTGTAATTCTTGTGATCATCACATACACCATCCTTTAATAATATTGAGAAACAAAAAACAAGAAGCAAAATAGACGTAGTTATACCATAATATTTTTTTGTGTGGCTTTAAAAAATTAAACTTTATCAAGAAATTAAATGTACCCTTTAAATTGCAAAAACATTTCAATTCTTTTAAAGTTCAATTTGTATCTTACAAGAATTTTATTAATTATACAAGCGAAAAAAACAACATTGCCAATAGATAAAACTTTTGCCATAAGAAATAAAATATACTATACTTAAAAAGATCACTTTGAAGAAAAAAAACTTAAAAACACCAGAGCTATTAATACCTGCCGGTGACTTAGAAAAACTCAAAACAGCAGCACGATTTGGCGCGGATGCTATTTATGTAGGAGCAGGGCCCTACTCTCTTCGCGCCGCCCAAACATCTTTTAATATTAGAGAATTAACTGAAGGGATCGCCTTCGCACATAAATATAACGTAAAAGTATATCTTGCAATGAATATTTTTGCTTTTGACGATGACTTTATAAAAATGAAAGAGTACTTAAAAAAAGCAATCAAACTTAAAATTGACGCAATTATTATTTCTGATCCTGGTTTAATCCCAATTATAAAAACTATAGACAAAAAAACTAAAATTCATCTAAGTACACAAGCTAACACATTAAACAGTTATGCCGTTAAATTCTGGAAAAGTCAGGGGATAAAAAGGATTGTCTTGGGAAGAGAATTGACTCTTAAACAAGCCATAAATATTAAAAAGAATGTGCCAGACATAGAAATTGAATTGTTTATACACGGGGCTATGTGCATATCATATTCGGGAAGATGCCTTTTGTCAAAATATCTAACGGGGAGAAGCGCAAACCGAGGAGAATGTGCCCATCCCTGCAGATGGGAATATACGATAAAAGAACCTTCAAGAGCCGATGAGGAATTTGTCCTTGAACAAGACACAAAAAATACCTATATTATGAATTCAAAAGATTTATGCATGATTGAATATATTCCAAATCTTATGGCATCAGGCATTAATTCTTTTAAAATTGAAGGAAGAATGAAGTCGGTATATTATGTAGCAATAGTTACAAAAATTTATCGGGAAGCTATTGACTCTTATATGTCAGATCCTAAAAATTATAAATACCAACCTTCATGGAAAGAAGAACTTGAAAAAATATCGCACAGAAAATACTCAACGGGTTTTTATCTTGATGAAAAAGATAAAGAAAACACAGAAAGTAGCGCGTACACTGCCAACTATACATTTGTAGGGATAGTAAAAAAACACAGTTTAAAAAACAATACGCTGGAAGTAAAATGTCGAAATTTTTGTAAGGACGGAGATCTACTTGAAGTAATTGACCCAAACAAAGAAAAAACAGTTCAATTTACAATACTAAAAATAATAAACAAAAAAAACAATAAAACAATAGATAAAGCTCATAATTCATATCATGTAATTTTAAAAACAGATTTAAAACTAAAAATTTCTCCATATTCATTATTGCGGCGCAAAAAACAAAATATGGGTTAATTCATAAACTCATCTATTAAATCTATAAGTTCATCATGGCTTTGTACATTATTAATTTGACCTCTTAATTTTGCGGCTCCTTCAAAAGACTTGGTGTACCACAAAGCAACTTTACGCATAGAACCGACTACGCTATTTTCACCCCGATTATAAACCCCGATTAGAAAATCGGGGTGAATTTCTGGTTCTACCGTAAATAATCGGGGTTTATAGCCTTTTCTATACTTATTAATATAATACAGATGTCTTTTTAATGCTTTTTTCTTGGCAGAAAGAGTAATTTCTCTTGGTTCTTTCCCAGTTTTTAAATAATTCTCCAAATTTTTAAATATCCATGGATTGCCAAATGCCCCCCTCGCAACCAAAATCCCATCACATCCCGTCTCCTCAAACATTTTTTTTGCAAGTTCACAATTAAAGATATTTCCGGAACCAAAAACAGGGATGGCAACATTTTTTTTAACAGCTTCTATAGCCTCATAATCAATCTCTCCGGAATACAGCTGAGATCTTGTCCTTCCATGAATAAACAAAGCAGCAGCGCCGCTATCTTCACATCTTTTAGCAATTAATATCAGTTTTTTAGTATCCTTTTCAAGAAAACCAGATCTTAGTTTGACTGTTACAGGAACTGATAAATTTTGCGATAGTTTTTTTATGACCTTAAATAAATTCTCAGGCTCTTTTACAAGATAAGATCCGCAATTCTTCTTAATCACTTTATTAACAGGACATCCGGCATTAATATCAAGAAAATCAATCTTTACAAATTCTAAAAGTTTTAGAGCAGCCCTAAGCATTATTTCCGGATCACTGCCAAGCAATTGAGCCGCAATAGGCTTATCCTTAGGATGAGTTTTTAAAATATCAAAACTCTGCTTGGTTCCATATATTAAAGAATGCGCGTCTACCATTTCAAAAAAACAAAATTTTGCTCCATACTCACGGGATAAAAGCCTAAAAGCAAGATCCGAACATCCCGCAAGAGGAGCAAGAAATATATTGGTTTTAATTTTTGTCGAACCTATAGTAATCATATGGATAATTTCTCACAACTTATATCCTTGCCTCTACATTTCATCTAAACTATAATATCATTTATGCCAACGTTTTTGTTAATGCTCATAGGTTATCTGTTGGGATCAATCCCTTTTGGTTACGCAATTTCTAAACTCTACAATATAGATATAAGACAAAAAGGGAGCGGGAATATTGGCGCAACCAATGTAACAAGAACTCTTGGGTTTAAGATAGGAATACTTGTTTTTATTCTCGATCTGTTAAAAGGCTCTCTTGCTTTATTGATAGCATACCAGTATACAATGGATCCTATAGAAATAACGCTTGTAGCAATAAGCGCTATCTTTGGACACATGTTTCCTGTCTTTTTGGGGTTTAAGGGAGGGAAAGGTTCCGCGATAGGCCTTGGTATTTTACTTGTAATAGCTCCGGATATATTTATCTTTACCATGCTTTTTGCTATCCTTGTAATGTTAATTACAAGGTACGTATCTATGGCCTCTATTTTGGGAGCTTTTTGTGTAGTGGTACTTATGTTTCTATTTCAAAAACCATTGACTTATACTCTTTTGTCCATGCTAGCACTTATATTAAGTATAATAAAACATAAAGAAAATATAAAAAGATTAATAAACGGAACTGAAAGAAAAATCGGAGAAAAAGCATGAGTAAGATAACAATTATAGGAGCCGGCGCATGGGGGACTACGCTCGCAATCCTTTTAGCCCAAAACGATCATGAAATAACTCTATGGTCATATGAAACAGAGGTAATAGAAAATATTAAAAAATTCAAAGAAAACAAAAAATATTTACCGGGTTTCATGTTACATCAAAACATATCAGCAGAAGAAGATTTAAAAATGGCTGCAAAATCATCACAAACTATCATATATTCCACCCCGACTCAATTTATGCGAAAAACCGTAAAAGAATCAATAGGCTCTTTTGATGGTGAGATTATTATGTCTGCTGTAAAAGGGATAGAGGTTTCAACCCTTAAATTTCCATCGGAAATAATTTCAGAATTCACAAAAAAACCTGTCGCTGCATTATCAGGCCCAAATCTGGCAAAAGAGATAGCAAAAGGACTTCCCGCAACTTCGGTCATTGCTTCAAAAGACGAAAAAACATCTAAAGAGCTGCAAACCCTCTTCAAAAAGTGTCAAACTTTTAGAATTTATACAAGCGATGACCTTTTAGGGGTGCAAATAGGAGGAGCATTAAAAAACATCATAGCAATTGCCGCAGGGGCTTCAGAAGAAAAACAATTGGGGGATAATGCCAAAGCTGCCCTAATTATTAGGGGCATCTCAGAAATAACAAAATTAGGAATAGCTCTTGGAGCCAAAAGAGAAACATTCTCAGGGTTATCCGGATTAGGAGATCTTATCGCAACTTGTCAAAGCGGGCTTTCGCGAAATCATAGCGTCGGCGTAAAACTTGCAAAAGGAGAAAAACTCTCCTCAATTTTATCATCTTTAAAACAGGTAGCAGAGGGAGTTGAAACAACCAAAGCAGCGATAAAATTAGCACAAAAATACAAAGTGGAAATGCCGATAACTTACGAAATAAATGAAATTCTCTTTAATAATAAAAGAATTGATGAAGCGCTTTTATCTCTTATGACAAGACCCCATAAAAACGAGGATTAATCACATCATGGGACTGTCACGAAATGACAGTTTTTGCAATTTGTCATCCCCGCGAAAGCGGAGATCCATACCAAAGTTTTTTTATATTACAGTGATAAATCTAGTGCAAAAGAAAAGAAGAACCCTTTTTAGCATGATCATTTATAGTCGTGATATCATTTTGCATTTTTTCCAAATATTCAGGAGTCATTATTTTAGGAGTAATTGTAACTAACAACTCCCTCTTTTCATTATCAATATTTGTCTTTTTAAAGAGATTTCCTATTAAAGGAATATTCATCAATAAAGGGATCCCTACTTCTGTTCTTGTCTCTTTATTTTTAGTCAGTCCACCAATAACGATCGTCTGCCCGCTTTTAACCATAACTTCATTTTCTGTCTCTGTTGTATTCTCTGTAGGTAAATCATCTGTAACATATCCCTCACTAACCTTTGGAGCTATTTTCATGCGTATATATTCATCATCGCTAACATGCGGAGTTATAATCAATTTTGTTCCGACTTCTAAAAAATGAATTTCCTGCACAGTCCCTGTCGTTGTAACTGTCGTCGTCTTATATCCTAATTTCGAGCCAATAAGTATAGATGCTGGCTTATGGTTAATTGTAGCAATCCTGGGAGAAGCAACAAGATCATAGTTGGTCTCAGTTAAAACCGTTGATAAATAAGATTCTACATTTCCGGAAATGACCTGAGCATAAAAACCTAAACTCCCCGTATCCCCTTTTTCTGCAAAACCTTTTGTCTGCAATTTATTATTAGGATTGTTTTGCGAAGAATACTTGGCATTTAAACCAAGATTCCCGACATCTCCGGTTTTTATTTCTATAATATTTACCTGCACCATAACCTGGATCGGCGGAATATCCATATTTCTGATTGCACGTTCAATTCTGCTCATATTATCTGATGGGGTTTTAACTATTAAGGCATTATATGAATCGTTTACAGAAACCTGATCGCCTTCCACCATTAAAAGCTCCAAAGCAGTTTTAACTTCCACGGCATTAGCATATTGCAAAAGAAACGTTTTTACCGTCTTTTTATTTGAAACTACAATAGTATCGCCTTCCTCAAACCAATCCAAACCTTTTGCCCTAAGAACAGCCTCAAATCCTTCAAGAGGCTTAACATCAGAAAAAGATAAAGAGACAGTCCCTTTAACGCCATCTCCTGCCACAATGTTTTTATGAAGTTGTCTCGCAAAAATTTGGAGAATAGATTTTATATCAGCATCTTTTAATTTAAAGCTTAAAAGCCCGCCTTTAATTGAAACATCTCCAAGCGTGTCCTCTGACTGAGAAAACCCGGCAGAAGAAAAAAACAGAAATAACAAGATGCTGTTTATCAGAACATACCGAATAGATTTTGCCGCAATAAAATCTTTTATTCTTAAATAGATTTTTTTATTCATTATTCAACCCCCAATTTTAACCGCAAAGTCTTTCTAAGTCCACCTTTTTTTACTAAAACCTTATCCGAATATATTTTAACGACTGTCCAACCTGAAACTCTTTGGTTTACAGAAACAACCTTATCATCTATAAGCGCGACTTTTTCCCCCGAAGGCATATTAAAAATGCCCTGTAAAACTAAAATTTTAGGTTCTTCTTTTTCTTTAGCATCTGATTCAGTAGAAGAAGATATAATTTTCTCATAATTAAAACTTACACTAAAAGGATCCCTTGATATATAAGCTTTGTAATATATTTTCTTAATCTTCGCAGTCTCTTTTGAATTGCTCAAAATTGATGCAGATTGACCGTCAGCGGGCAAGAAAGAAACAGAGGGAACATCAACTTGATTGTAACCCCCATTTGTGCCAAATAAAATACTTCCCAAAGGAGTATAAAACAAAACATAAGTTATAACGATAAAAACCAAACCTATAATCAAAATATATTTAGAACTTTTTGTCATTTTTTTATGGTACCCCATTAATAATATACAGACAAAACCATCGATACCTCAACATCAGCATTTTCCGATTTTTTCATTATCATCGAATCAACAAGTATTAGAATCGGCAAATCGCTTATTTCTTCCATGAAAGAATATATGTTCTTGTAAGAGCCAATAAAATGAATATCAAAAAAAATCGCTTTTGCAAAATCGACGGGGACTTCTTGAGTTCTAGGCCTTATGGAAACCAAATCAATGTTAAGCTTTGACATAGAATGTGAAATATATTGTAAGGCCTCAATAGTTTGTTTTTCTTTTGTTTTGGCCGCCCTTAACTGCTCAAGAGGCGCCAGCTCTAGTTGCTTCAAAGCCTTTGACTTCTCCTCATAAATAGTTAATTGCTGCTTATCTAAATTAAGTTTTTGTGCCAATGAAAAAAAACTTTCAAGCTTAGGAAAGAAAATAAATTGAAAAAAAACATAAAAGATGGCAACTAAGACTACTAAAAAAAACAACCATTTTTCTCTCTCTGCAAAATTTACTTTCATTCTCTTTTACCTACAACGCCACTAATTTCAAAATTTAAAGCTTCATAAATAAAATCAGCATTTTTAACAGCATTTACAAGCTCAACCTTTTTAAAAGACGGAGAATTTGAAAGGGATAAAACAAAATTTGACAACACGTTTTCAGAAGATGCTCCTTTATCAAAAGATATTCCGCTAAGTCTTATCTCTTTTTTAGCCTCAATAAACGAAATAGATTCCATCATTATGGAAGGTGGGATATTATAACTAATTTCTTCCAATACTCTTGGTATCTCTATTCTTGAAAACTCAATCGTTTTAAAAATCCCCCGCCGCCCCTGTTCCTCTCTCATTACTTTTTCCACCTCTTCCAAACGCGCAACACGAGGCTTTAGTTCCGCGATTTTAAGATCAACACTCTCTAAGGCTCTCTTTGCATCATATGCGAGATAATAAACAAGTCCATAAATTAAAGAAAGAACAATAACAATGATTGAAACAATAGGAACTGGTTTGAAATATTTTTTCAGTAATATTTTCTTTCTGTCCTTAATCTCCAAAGGCAAAAGATTGACAGTTCTACTGCTAAAAACCATGGCAGCTCCGATGGCAGCCGTAAGTTGAGGCAACGCGAACTTAAAAGATTCTTTATCTGTTAAGCCCGGAGCAAGTTCAAGCCCCGATAAATTCTCAATCCTTTCAAATGGAATACCAAGACGCTGTGAAAGAAACTCCAAGACATTAGGAGTCTTACTCCCCCCACCCATAATTAAAATTTTCTGAATTAAGATTTCTCCTTCTTGGCTTTTGAAATATTCTATAGTCCTTAAAAATTCATCTTCTATTTTTTCCAATGCAGGACGGACTACCGCCTGTAATTGAGCTACAGGAATTTTATCCAACTTAGGGTATGTCTCCAAATCTAGAGGGATGCCATGTTCTCTTTTTATTTTTTCCGCTTCTTCAAAACTAAGCTCCAGGCGTCCTTCTGAAAAAGCCAAACCAGCTGTCATGGCTTTTGTAATATCTCCTCCTCCGACAGGTATTTCACGGTTAAGAACCAGTCGTTCCCCTTTAAAAAAACTTATATTTATGGATGAACGTCCAAAATAAACAATTGGAATTACAGAATCAGGAGACAAATATTCTAAACATAACGCCTTTAAAGCAAAAGGCATTGTAATAATGGAATTAATCTGAAGACCTGCATCTTTTATCACCTGCAACACATTCTCTATTGTAAAACGAGAAGCAGAAGAGACTAAATAATCCGATTCTCCCGAAGGAGATATCTTCCCAAGAGCAACAAAATCTACGATAGCATCTTCCACATGATAAGAAATATCATCTTTTATTTTCCATTTAACGGCTTCGTTCATCTCTTCAGGGGAGAGGCGCGGCATAGAAACCGGCTTTGAGATAACATCATTTCCACCAACAACAACAATAGCTTCTTTTGAAGAAAAAGAATTTGCGGCTAAAATTTGTTTTAGAACTTTAGCTTGATTTATCTCTTTGTCAGGATGTTTATCCGCAAGGTCATATGGAATTTCTTCCATTCCCCAGTTTAAAACCTTCCATCCGCTGCTCCCCTTTTTAAGTTCAACAACCTTAACAGAACAAACTCTAATATCTATTCCTAAAATACTTTTTTCAGCCATGCGCAATTAATATATACGAGAGTACAAACATTGTCAACTTCAACTTTTTCCCGCTCTATTAACCCAGATTATTCATAGACGAACAGAATCCTAGCAGAGTGTTGAAAATTTCCTCAGGTATGAACCACGATTCCCTAATCGGGGTGAATAATCGGGGTTAAAAAACTTCATACCAATTAGAAACCTCGCTTTCGGAAGAGCCTGTGACTTCCCCAAGACCTCTAGGTATCACTGCAGGGAGATAATCATAATCATAAGTTACTATACTTTGGTTGGATATTGAACCTAAGTCGGAGATACAAATAGACCCGTTAATATGAGCAACATCTGAAATGTCCTCTATATATTTGCCGTAAATCAAGCCTTTCAATTCTATATGATTCGGTAATATTATTTCACCATTAGGAACCAATGTTGAACCGTAAAAATGACCATCGTCATTAAATTCTAAATTTCCGTTTTTAACATAAAAAACTACTCCCTCATTAACAATCGTCTGATCCCGCATAATTATTCCATCATAAGAGAAAAGATTGCAATTTTTCTGAAGTTGAGTATTTCCCTCTAGTTTTATTTCTCCTTTAGCAATCAATGTAACGTTATCATTAAAAAATTTACCGTTACCATTAACAACTATATCCCCTTCGGTTGCAACAATCGTTCCTGAACCATAAATTTTGGCATTATCAGTAAAGATAACATTTTTATAATAATAGGTTCCACCATTCATTGTCCATGAACCATTTCCGCTAACAACCAAACTTTCAGAAGTTGAAACAGAAGTAGAAGCAAGTAGCAAATTGTCATAATAAGAAGAATCAAAACTAGGCATCTGTATATCAGGAGCAGCTTCCCAAGATCCTACTTTTGCGCCGGGATCCTTATCATATCCATCAGAAAACAATGTCCCATTAACAATAGTCCCATCAATATTCGTCCCAACTGTAGCCTGATTCAACACCTTAACATACCCATTATAATATAAATCTCCAATAACATGCGCATCATTTTGAATTTCTAAAACTCCCGTAGGATTGCCAACAAAAATCGCATGAGTAAAAGCGGTGTTGTATTCCAATTTGCCACGTTTAATAACAACCGCAACCTTACGTCTTACATTTCCAACAACACCGGTAGCTTCAACAGTAACAGTATCCCCTGCTGCTGAAGGATTATAGGCAATGATAAAAGATCCAGGATATAAAGCTCTAGAAAAACCTGAATTATCAGACCAATCAGAATCAGATGCCAAATCCGCAGAAAAAGCATAACGAATTCCAGCCTCTGCCAGATGTAAAGCCTGTATCCCTTTTAAATCATTAATATAAGCATCCCCTTCTCCAGAAATTAAAGAAGCAGAAATAACACCAAGCACAGAAAAAATTATCACTATAAAAATAGAGATAACCAAAACAAACCCGTTTTTTCTCACGAAAAACACATCCTTGTAAATTTTAAAAAAAACTACTTTAAAAAGAAAATATATTATATATAAAAGATGTCTTCTGGAGACAAATAAATTTTATCACTCTTATAAAAAAAATCAAACTAATCAAAAAACTCATACCAATTAGAAATACTATGACTTAATCCACCAGCGGAAGATTCCTGAGAACCAATCCCCATGGGAGTTTCAATCGGCAATTGCAGGGGATCATAAGTTATTATAACCTGATTAGATAACATCCCCACATCATTAACAACTATAGAACCATTAACATGAGTATTATTTTTAGCCTCAAAATAATCGCCATATATTAATCCGTTAATTATGGTATTATTCTGACAACTTATATCCCCTTGGGGAGCCAGAATAACACCATCAAAATGCCCATTATTGTTAAAAATAATATCTCCCGTATCCGTATAAAATAAAGCCTCAGCAAGAATATCAGAATTATTTCTAACATTTATATCTCCATGAGCATAAATTTTAAAATCCTCTTTAAAATTAGTATTATTATCCAAATTTACATCTCCCTGGGCAATAAGAGTCACATTATCATCAGAAAAAGTAGTGTTATTTTGTATCGAAATATCTCCATCCGTTGCGACAATAGTTCCAGATCCTTCAATTTTAGCATTGTTTTTTAAAGTTACACTTGTAAAATAATATATCCCTCCATTCATGGTAAATGAATCATTATTTTGAACCACTAAAGCGGTCGTCGCAGTTTGATTTATTTCAGATAAAGTTTCATCATAAGAAGAAGAATCAAATTCAGGCATTTGAGGCTCAGAAGCTTCCGCAGATACTGCCCTGGAATTATTTCGACAATCTAAACTGTCTGAATACAGTACCCCATCTATTACTAAAGCATTATTCTTCATTACAACATCTCCATTGTAATAAAGATCTCCTACAACATGGGCATCATTTTCAATATATAATGTTCCACTAGGATTAGACGCATAAAGAGCATGGGTAAAAGCAACATCATAACTAGCGCTACTCCCGCTACTCCTATTAAGATCGACAACAATCACTCTGGTTACACCGCTTACAATTCCAAGAGATTTAATTTTAAGGCTATCGGCGCTTTGAGCCTCATAACTTACGGTAAAAAGGCCTCCTCCAAAACTTTTAGAAAATCCTATATTATCTGACCAGTCAGAATCAGAGGATAAATCAGAAGTTAAAGCATAATGAACCCCGGCTTCTGCCAGATTTAAAGCCTGCAAACCCTTTAAATCCTTTATAATAACAACGCTATCTCCGGAAATTAACGAAGCAGCCACTACTCCTACAATGGCAAAAAGAATCACAATAAATATTGCAACAATTAAGACAAACCCCTTTTTTTTCATAAATTTCTTATTCTTGCCGCTGATTCCAAAGTAACAAGTTGAGAATGTTTTTCTATAGACAATTTACTTCGTATACTCCTTACTTCTGAACTTACAGCAGTTACAACCCCCTCATTGTCTAAATAAGTAAAAACAATTCCTCCCGGATTCAATAAGCCATCCACAAGCTCATCATTATTTCTATAAAGCACATCTCCTGATTGCCTGAAATCCACAATAATTATATTCCCATCTTTATCAAAAGCTTCAAAACTGCACTCGGTTTGAGACATAATTATCATACTTTCCGGACCAGCTATCCTTCGCATTTCTGTAATCACTCTGTTCATTGCATAGCGGGCGCTTCCAACGGCGCTATCTCGGGTTTTCACAAACACCCAGGCATCTATCCCTTTTGTAATAAACGCCGCAAAAGTAAAAGATATAATTCCCAAAACCACAATGACAAGAATAAGTTCTATAAGGGTATACCCGTTACCTTTATCAAAGCGCTTAAATTTATAAGCTTTCATATGTAGTCACCAATGTTACAACCTCGATAGTCGGAGATAACTTACTCCAAACCCTGGCTTTAACCCTTTTAAAATTAGTCCCATTAGCAGAAACAACATCAGGCTCTGCTGTAGTCACAAAATCAACTACTATTTCATAACTGAATTTATCAAAAGGAGAACTAAAATTTGTCGGAGAGACTGAAGAGATAGAATAAAAATCTTTGGACAGATCCTCTTCTATTAAAAGATTAGCAAGATAAGTAGATTTAGAAATGAATTCGAGGGCAATTCCTTTAGGCATTACACCCGTAAAAACAGATATAAGAGCCATAAAAGCAACTATTATAACCATAATGGCAACTATAAGTTCAATAAGAGTAAATCCCTTTTTATTCATTGTATATAAACCTTTCCTGTGTTAGGCGTTATTCTTACAGTTTTTGAAAGAGCTCCCGTACTTAAGGTAACTACTCCTTCGTTAGTTAATATAAAGCTGTTTCTATCAATATAAGGTTGTCCTAAAGGACTAAATTCAATTTTATTTCCTCCATCAATGTAAACATTTACTGATAAGCCAAATTGATCATAGACATTAACAACCATATCCTTGCCAAAACTTGCAGGATCATTTATAAGTGTATCAAGTGTTCCTGTTGTAGTATAAATAGCATATGAATTCCCTTCAAAGCTTACACCATACCATCGTGCCGTAGACATAGAAAGACTTTGTGCATAACGCAAATCCGAGGCAACTTTGGAAGCAGCTGAATCCAAATTAAAATCTCTGGAAAAATTAACATAAACAAAAATACTAGCTGACAGAATAAGAATAAGAACTATAACAATCACAACCTCTATAAGGGTATATCCATTTTTTTGCTTTAAGACCATCGGGTATGATTCTAACACTCCAGGCCACGTGTTGCAATAATTAAATTGACATAATTCACCCCGATTAGGCAATCGGAGTTTACTTACGGTATGAATAATCGGGGTTAAATTGAGGAATTAATTAAAAATTAATATAATTAGGATTATTAATCCAAACTTTCCCATTTACATTGTCATATGCCCACCCCACGCCACCTACAACAATATCTTCCAAAGAAGAAACAATTGTAACTTCATTTGTATTTGTTAATGGTTCTATTGGAACTTCACGATTCTGAAACATCTCCGGGGTAATATTATCAGGAACAGCATCAAAACCCTCGATAGTAGCATTTATGATATACCGAATAGCAACGGCAGATCTAATAGAACCTAAAGCCCCTTTAGCCGCAGCAAGACGAGTCTCATGGTTTAGACTAACAAATCTAGGAAGAACCATAGCAGCAAAAAAACCTATTAATACAATAACAATAACAAGTTCAATAAGAGTATAGCCAGCTTTCATATTGATTAATTTTAACATCAAGTTAACCCCGATTATTCATAGACAAACAGAATTATAGCAGAGTGTTGAAAATTTTCCCAGGTATGAACCCCGATTGCCTAATCGGGGTTAAATTCTATTCAATTCAGCATAATAATTTTTTTGGGGCTCATTTTATAAAAAAAGAGCAGAAGCACAACAGCTTCCGCTCTTTAAATAAAAAACTTAAAGATATTTTTAATTCCAAAACTTAGTAACTTACATAATTACTATTATATATCCAAACTCTTCCTTCCGAAGAAGAGTAGGCCCACCCCGCAGTACTTGTAGAACTAATATCAGATGCCCCACTAACAAGAGTAACAGAACTAGAATTTGTCAACGGTTCCACGGGTATTACTCCATCTTGGAACATTGAAGCTTCAATTGTAGACGGAATAGGATTTGATTCCACTGTAGCTCTTGTAGCATATCTTACAGCTACAGCTGAACGAATAGCGCCAAGAGCTCCTTTTGCTGCTGATATTTTGGCTTCATTTTGCAAACTAACAAACCTGGGCAAAACCATAGCAGCCAAAATACCTAAAATAACAATTACCATAACCAATTCAATAAGTGTAAAACCTTTTCTCATATCTTAATATCACCTCCTTGAAAAAAAAGTATTCTTTAAAGATTCACTACGGTGCATTATATTTTTAAAAACAACTTCTTGTCAAGGAGTTTTTTAAACTATGTCTGTACAAGTTTAACCATGTCCCACATAGGAAGAAATACTCCCAAAGCTAAAAGAACTACCAGAAAAGCCAACATAAGTATAAGCAACGGTTCAATAAGAGGAGTTAAGTTCCTTATTGTATAATCTGAATCACGATCAAAATAATCCGCAACTTTTGAAAGCATCTGCTCAAGTGAACCTGATTTCTCTCCAATAGCAACCATTTGAACAACTAAAGGAGGAAAAACTTTAGCATTTTTTATGGGATCAGTTAATCCCCCCCCCTGAACAACCTCCTCTTTAACCTTAATAACAACATCAGAAAGGATTCTATTTTCAATAGTATCTTTACTAATGTTTAAAGCTTCAACTATTGGAATTCCAGATTTTAACATAGCGGCTAACATTCTCGAAAAACGGGCCAAAATAAGTTTATTAATTAATTGTCCAAAAATAGGAAGCGATAAAACAATTTTGTCCCATAAAAGCCTCCCCTGGTCTGTATCTAAAATCTTTTTTATTAAAACCACAAAACCAATTAAGCCTAATATTATAAAAAGCCAATAATTTACTATCACATAATTTATCCCCAAAAGAATTCTTGTTGGGAGGGGCAACTCTGTTTTAAATGAAGAATATAGTTTTGAAAATTGTGGTATTACAAAAGTAATTACTACTACAAAAGCAATCCCCAGAGCAAAAAGAACAATTATGGGATATCTCATGGCAGATTTTATCTTCTGCATATTTTCAAAATCCTTCTCAAGCAGATTTGCCAGACGCTCTAGCACTTCTCCCAAAATGCCTGCTCTCTCCCCAGATTTGACCATAGAGATAAAAATAGGGCCAAAAACTTTTGAGTAATTTGATAAAGCATCAGAAAAACTAGCTCCTCCTTCTATGTTATGACGCATATCTAAAATGATTTTTTTAAAACGAGGACTTTGAACCTGTTCATAAACAGCATCTAAAGATTCTAATAGAGGAACTCCCGCGGCTAAAATAGAAGACAACTGTCTTACAAATACTATTAATTCGTCCAGTTTTACTTTTTGAAAACCCGAGAAATACTTTTCCAATAAATCAGAAAAAAGAGCCTCTTCTTTAGAAATTAATATGGGGGTACATTTCATTACCTTAAGGCGACTGGCAACAGCATCGGAAGATGACGACTCCATTTCACCTGTTATTGTAATGCCATGCTGATCTTTTGCTTTGTAAGTAAATTTAGCCATTTTTATTTGGTTTTGTAAGTTTAGCCTATCTTATTATTCAACTTAATTATAAAAAACTAATCAATTTGTGTTACTCTCATTGCTTCATCAAGAGTGGTAATACCTGCAAAAACTTTTGACAAACTATCTTCATAAAGTGTCCTCATTCCGGATTTGACAGCCGCCTCTTTAATTTTAGAAGTAGATTGTCTTGCAATAACAAGCTGTCGAATTTCTTCTGTCATTGTAAATATTTCAAAAATTCCTGTGCGGCCTTTATAGCCCGAATTTCTGCAAGATTTACAACCTTTTCCATGATAAAATGTGACGTCTTTATCCTTAAAAAAGCTTATGCTTTCAACAACTTTTTTGGGCAAATTTACTTTTTCTTTGCACTCCTCACAAATTTTTCTTAACAAACGTTGAGCTACTACTCCAACAGTGGCAGAAGATGTCAGAAACGGCTCTACACCCATGTCAGTCAATCTTGTCAAAGCTCCCGGGGCATCATTGGTATGAAGGGTTGAAAAGACAAGATGACCTGTTAAGGCAGCTTCTATAGCTATTCCGGAAGTTTCTATATCTCTTATCTCCCCCACCAAAATCACATCGGGATCCTGTCTCATAAGAGATCTCAGTGCATTTCCAAAAGTAAGTCCCGCTTTTGGATTAATTTGAGATTGCCTGATTCCAGAAAGTTCATATTCAACAGGATCTTCAATTGTAAGAATATTACGTTCCGGAGTATTTATATGACTCAAAGCCGCATATAAAGATGTCGTCTTTCCTGAACCTGTAGGTCCTGTCACTAAAATAATCCCGTAAGGATGCTTCAACATTTCTCCAAACAACTTTAAATTATCTTCAGAAAAACCCATATCACTAAGAGATAGCAACATTCCGTGCTTGTCTAAAAGCCTCAAAACAACTGCCTCTCCATGTATAGTAGGACACGTTGAAACACGAACATCTATTTCTCTAGCCTCAAAATTATAAGACAATCGCCCGTCTTGCGGAATACGAGTCTCCGCTATATCCAATGAAGACATAATTTTTATACGTGACACAAGAGCCAAATGAAGGTGAGAAGGAGGAGAAGAAGCCTCCTGTAAAATCCCATCTATCCGATAACGGACCCTTGTTCTGTTTTCTTCGGGTTCAATGTGAATATCAGAAGCCCTCTCTTGTACAGCCTGAATAATTAATAAATTTACAAGCTTTGAAATTCCCGACTCTTCAGCTATATCCGGCATTACAGATCCCGTATTCTTTTCCGGGACAGAGACTTCCGCAAGAACTTCTTCCAACGTTCCGGAAACGCCATAATATTGCGTTATAGCCTGGCTTATCTCCGATGGTGTGGAACACATCGCCTCTATATCAAACTTAGATTCCCTCCGAACTTCATCCAACGCTTTTATATCAAAAGGATCAACCATCGCAATCGAAAGAGATTTCCCAAGTAAAAACAAAGGAATAACGCCAAATTTCTTTGCGGTAGCTGGGGTTATGTATTCTAAAGTCTTTTGATCTATAAGGTAAGTAGATAAATTAATATGGGGAATAAACATCTCTTCTTCAAGAAACTTGATAACCGTCTTTTCATCAAGAAGACGCTTTTTAAGTAGAATCTTAATCAATGTCTCTCCGCTTTTGCGTCCCTCGGTAACCGCATCCTTTATCTGTTCAGAAGTTAAAAGCCCAGATTCGGCAAGCGCCTGCCTTAAATCTTTTTTTCTTTCCCCCATCTATTCTTCCTTTTTTTTAACAAGAACTTCTTCAATTTTAGACATTAATTCTTTAGGGTCAAAAGGCTTTAAAATATAAGCATCAGCGCCAACACATCCACCCATTTTTTTATTATCTTCACCAAATTTTGCCGTAATCATAATAATTGGTATATGTTTAAATTTCTCATCAAATTTTAAGATGCGGCAAACTTTATAACCATCAAGCTTAGGCAACATTATATCCAAAAGTATAAGATCAGGACGTTCTAAACGAGCTTTTTCAAGCCCTTCCATGCCATCGTAAGCGAAAATAACATCATATCCGGCAGCTTTTAACCTAATTGAAAGGGCGCTAACTATATCTTCTTCATCATCAACAATAAGTATTTTAGCCATAACAAGGACGATTATATGTTATAATCAAAACATAATCAATATGGAAAAAGCCCTTCTCGTCGAGGTAAAAATAAAATCAGAAGAAATTCCTTTAAAAGAATCTCTTCAAGAATTAGAACAACTTGTTAAAAGCGCCGGAGCACAAATTGTTGGCACATTAACACAACAAAAAGAGGCGCCTGATCTTAGATTTTTTATCGGCAAAGGAAAGGCCAATGAATTAAAAGATCTCTGCCAGACTTCAAATGCAAACGTCATAATATTCAATAACGATCTTTTACCGTCACAAAGTAGAAACCTTGAGGATTTTTTAGGTATTAAAGTAATAAATCGCACTGAATTGATTTTAGATATTTTTGCGCAACACGCGCATACTCGTGAAGGAAAACTTCAGGTTGAACTTGCCCAAAATGAATACCTCTTGACACATCTAACAGGCCATGGTGTAGAGCTTTCAAGATTGGGGGGTGGAATTGGAACAAGGGGGCCCGGTGAAACAAAACTGGAAATTGACAGAAGAAAAATAAATAAAATTATTGCAAATCTTAAAGAAGAATTGGAAAAAGTAAGAAAAACAAGAGAAATTGCAAGACAAAAGAGAAAATCATCTAATCTCCCTCTGATTTCAATAATAGGATATACTAACGCAGGAAAATCTACACTTTTAAATTCCCTTGCAAAAGCTAATGTTTTAACTCAAGACAAACTTTTCGCTACTCTCGATCCCGTAACTAGGCGGTTATATCTCCCTTCAGGAAAAATAGTATTGATAACTGATACTGTGGGATTTATAAGAAAACTTCCCCATACTTTAATATCAGCATTTAGAGCGACACTCGAAGAGACAGTTCAATCAGATATGTTGCTGCACGTTGTAGATGCATCTTCTCCATACATGGAAGATCAGATTAATGCAGTATATAATGTTTTAGAAGAATTAAAAATATTTTCAAAGCCAATAATAACTGTGTTCAACAAAATAGATAAAGAGACCAATAAAAAACAACTAGAAAAATTGGAGCAAAAATTTCATCCATCCACTTTAATATCAGCGTTAAATAAAGAAGGTTTAAATTCACTTTTGAAAATTCTTGATCAAGAATTTAACCCCGATTATGATAATCGGGGTTAATAAAACATAAAAGTTTAAGCTTCTCTGCCAATAGCATTTGCGATACGTTTAATTTTTTTCATAAGCTCTGCAAAAGTATCGGGCTTTAATGATTGTGGACCATCAGACAAAGCTTCTTCTGGCCTATTGTGCACCTCTATAATCAAACCATCGCAGCCTGCCGCAACAGCAGCCATAGCCATCGGAATAACAAACTCCCAGTTACCAGTGCCATGACTTGGATCAATAACAACAGGAAGATGGCTATATTTTTTTATAACAGGAACAGCCGAAATATCAAGTGTATTTCTTGTATATTTAGAAATTGTCCTAAGCCCTCGTTCACACAGTATTACATTGTTATTCCCTTCGGACATAATGTACTCAGCAGACATAAGAAGCTCTTCTATTGTAGCTGACATACCTCTTTTTAATAAGACCGGTTTTCTTAATTTCCCTACCTCTTTTAACAACTCAAAATTCTGCATATTTCGGGCGCCAATCTGTATTATATCCGCGTATTCAGCCACAAGTGAAACCGTTCTTGTATCCAACGCTTCCGTTACAACAGGCAAACCCGTCTTCTTTTTTACACTCCTTAACAACTTAAGTCCTTCTTCCCCCATCCCCTGAAAACTATATGGAGAAGTCCTAGGTTTAAAAGCTCCACCTCTTATCCCTTTTGCCCCAGCGCTTTTAACATCATCAGCAATCGTAAAGATTTGATCTCTGCTCTCTATGGAACACGGACCTGCAATCACAAAAATCGGGTTTTTGGAGCCTATAAATACATCTTTTAATATTTTTATCTGGCTATCTTCAGGTTTAAACTCCCTGCTAGCAAGCTTGTATGGTTTACGAATATTTACTATTTCTGAAACACCCGGCAATATCTGTATAGTTTCAAGCTCTATAGCGCTTTTATCTCCTATTGCGCCAATGACGGTCCTTTCTGTCCCTTTACTTAAATGAATTCCAAACCCATGTCTCTTCAACTTTTCAACCACATTATTAATTTGTTCCAGGGTAGCATCCTGTTTCATTATAACTATCATATTTTTATTCCTTTCTTAAATCCTTAGCATTTTTTAAATAAATATGTTTTATTTCCTTCTGCTGTTTATTACTATTTATATGCATTAAGACACGAATACATTTTTCAAGGCTTTTTGGAACAGCAATTTCTCTTGAACAGAGAAGAGGGACTTGATCTAAGCCCATTAATCTAGCCGCCTTGGCTGGAAATTCAGCGTTAAGATCATCTGTCGCGGAAAAAATAATAGAAGCAATATCATTGACATTAAGACTATTAGCATCCAATATCTCTTTTAACAATTCTTTTGTAGCATTTAAAACATCTGAAACAGTATTGTTTTCAACTGTTGTAGCGCCTCTAACGCCTCTTAACATGATTATCCTCCTATCATTTATATCATATCATATTTGTCTGTATTATTTATTTACAAAAAACAACTAAAAGGTAATGACAAAAATGTTTTTGCTTTTCATGTGAACATAAAAGACCCATAAAGTGACAAAAAAGGCGGCAAACTTGCAGGTCTGCCGCCTTTTAACAAAAACAAAAGACTACACTAAATTAAAGAACAACTCAAAAACAACATATTATAAACTCTTGTATAATTACCAACATTTAAAAACATTGTCTCTCCGGAATATCCAAAAAGCATAGGTATATTAAACATATTAACATCAAATCCGGCTTCATAATTTAAAATGCTTGCCGGCGCGCCAAGCACCGAGGTTGTATTAGGAACTGAAGGGAGTAAAGAATAATATATCTTGGCCATCATTTTAGTGCCAAACATAGGAACCTTCGCGACAATCCCTGCATTGGCAGCCCAAAAATTCATGGGAGAAATGGAATTGCTAAAATAAGCATACTTAACACCTAATAAAAGAAGGCCTTCTGTCCCATAAATGTTTGCTATTGTAGAAATTGTATTGATATCTATATCAGTACGATACTCATTAACAAATCCTCCGGTTACAGAACCTCCAGATGTTAAATAGACTATTTCATCGCGCAACACTCTTCCGGTTATTTCATAGTCTCCTTTTAAAAAACCTAAGTAATATTTATTACCATAAGAAAGAGACCCTCCGAAATTAGCCCAATTATTGGTCCCACTTCCTCCTTCATAAAGATTCCCGTATAATCCGGAAAGAAAAGCTCGCGGTTTGCCGATAAAAAGACGTTTGTCAACATTTAAAGAGAGGTCGGCATATCCTGTATATTTTTTACGAAGTTCTTCAATCTTTTCCGGACCTAAAGCATCAATCTTTGCAATTGCAATACCGATAAACTTAGCCGCAACTGTAGCTACAAAATATCTATCTGCCTCACCATTACCATTGAAACGGTCTCCTTGATTTAAAATCTTATATGTTGAAAGGATATCAATAGAACCCTTCGCCCAATGGGTGCTTTTCACGTCAGAAAAACCGCTATTCATCGACTTAACTGGTAATTTAACCCTGGCAAGAATCTTCTCAAATGCCCTTCCAACAACAACAGCCGCTTCATATTTAATAATGTTCTTTTTAGGCTTAAAGCTTCCATCAGGATATCCCTCAAAAACACCATATCTAACAACTAACTGTTCAACATAAGGATATGCCCAATGCCCTTCGCCTAGATCAGAAAATGAAATCTCCCTATCGCTTTTATTTATTTCATTAGCCAGGGGAAACCCATATCTCTTTTCAAGGTAATTGATAGAAGAAGCCATAACCTTTGAAAATTCAGCACGGGTTATAGTCTTTTCCCCTTTAAATGTCCCATCAGGATACCCTTCAATAACACCATATGAAACCATTTTATCCACATAGTTATACGCAGGGTTGCTGGTTTTTAAATCTTTAAACCTGGCATCTCCCTTTGCACTAGCTATCGGCTCCCCAAACGCAGGGAGCACAAATAACAGAACTAACAAAAAAACAAATATTTTCTTCATTACCTTACCTCCCCGCATAGTGGAAGATTCACCCCCACACCAAAATCTTTGGTGTGGGGGCTAGCCTTAGTTAAGAGTAAGTTGTTCCCCGGCAGCAACAGAATTTCCAGCTAAATCTGTCACCCCTTTTATATAAACTTTCTTGCCTGTTATATTATCACTCGAAGATATCCTTACAATTGAAAAATCATCAGCTGCTGCTGCCCCTAAATCAGAAGAGCTTTGAGTCAAAACGGAAAAGACCAAAGCCCCAGGACTCCCTTCCAAAGTAATGTTTGAAGTTGTTACTGATGCAGCATTAAGAGGCTCATTGAAAACTATATAAGCCACTCCAGTATCTGATCCTGTAATTGCAGGCAAATCATAACCATTAGTTAAAATAGTTCTCCCTTTTGGATTGGCAGCATCAAAATTGGAAGCCAGCCCAGTCGCTACATTTGGAGGATTTAATTCTGATACAGCAGCCTCTGAAGACACGGATTCCCCATCTCCATTGTAAGCGACAACTTTAACATACAGGGGATTGTTCACAAAAGGAATCTTTCCAGTATACAAAGGATCAAAACTCGCCATAACATTTCCATACAAAGCATTCATAATTTGATTCAATGTTACAGTAGGATTACAAGCAATAGTATTTGTTAAATATCTATAATTATTTGTACTCACGTCATTAACATAAACTTTATATCCTGAAACTTCTCCTGTAGATTGTTTCCAGTATAGCTGCACATTGTTAGTGCCAGTTATTGCATCTGCAAAATCTGCGCCGGAAGCATCACTTGTTATGATCTTGTTATTAAGAGTAGAAATAGATAGATTCGACGGCGCTCCAGGCAATCCGCCAACATCTATGCTATAGTCGGCTTTTAAAGATTGTCCTAATTCATTAGCTCCTGCTTGTCCGGCAACTAAGCTATAGCCAGCGGTATCAACTGCCGTACTCGTAGAATCAACCTCTAAAGTACAAGTCGTATTTGCGGGAAGAGTTGCCTGAGTGGTCAAAGTCAATACGGTTTTACTCGCATTCCAAGAAGCGGCCAGAGGAATAGATCCATTATCTGAAACAGAAGCTCTAATCCCTGTAATTGTTAGTTTTGGAAGAACTGAAAAAGCATCCATTGTTTCGTTAAATGTAACGACAAACGTCGGATTTCTACTTATTTCAGTATTAGGTGTAGGAGAATAAGACAAAATTACAGGAGATGAATCCAACACAATGTCGTCAACCTCAACACAATTATCAGTAACATCAACTAAATCAGATTTAATTAAAACTGTTGTCGTAGAAACTCTTTGATGTCCTTCGGCCGATGCTACAATTGTATAATCACCATCAGTAACATTTACAAAAGAATATTCTCCCAATGAATTTGTTGCTGTAGCGCTGGTTGTGGCTGCGCCTGACAAATAAACAAATGCTCCACTAAGAACATCCCCTCTTGCACCTGAAAGCTCATTAGTATAAACAGTCCCTTTAATTTTTATTCCCGATGGCTGAGCATTTGTCGTAGAGATACTCGGTTTTTCCTGGCTGCATCCTGCTAACACAAAAGCTCCCAACAAAAGAATTAAGCAGCTTACTAATAGATGTCTTTTCATTGTGGCCTCCTCTTATATAATCAATCAAACAGACTATTGAAAAACAAAAAAACTTAAATTTATTTCTCTTAGGATTCACCTCCTGTATAAAATTTTTCCAAATCTCTGGCACGTATTATAACAAATTTTTCTCCCACTGCAACTGCTTTTTATACCCTTATAACCGTTTTTTTTATACTCTCATAAAAGAAGGCAATTCTATATGTTCTTTCCCATGGGCCGTATTTTGTATAACTGTTGGAATTGATTTTTTTTCTTTTTGTTGGGCTCCCGGTTTAAATCCGGTTGCAATAACTGTTACCATAACTTCACCCTGTAATTTTTCATCTATCACAGCTCCAAAAATAATATTTGCATCAGGATCAACTGCATTATAAATTACTTCAGCCGCATCATTAACCTCATAAAGGGTGAGATCCGATCCACCAGTTACATTAAATATAACCCCCTTGGCGCCTGTAATTGTCTCTTCAAGAAGAGGACTTGAGATAGCTTGTTCCGCCGCTTCTGTCGCCCGATTTTCGCCGGATCCCGTTCCAATTCCCATCATGGCAGAACCTGCCTCATACATTATTGTGCGAACATCGGCAAAATCAAGATTTATTAATCCGGGGACTGTAATAAGATCAGAGATCCCTTTTACTCCCTGCCTTAAAACATCATCAGCAATTTTAAAAGCATCAATAATAGAGGTCTTGCGTTCAACAACCTGTAAAAGCTTGTCATTTGGAATAACAATTAGCGCATCGACTTTTTCTTTAAGGAGAGCTACCCCTGCTTCTGCCTGAGCTATGCGAACCGGACCCTCAAATCGAAAAGGCTTGGTAACTACCGCAATGGTAAGCATACCAAGTTCTTTAGCAATCTCAGCAATAATAGGAGAAGCCCCTGTCCCCGTCCCACCACCCATTCCCGCAGTCAAAAAAACCATATCTGCGCCAGTCAAAGCTTCTCTTATCTCTTCTCTTGATTCTTCAGCCCCTTTCTGTCCAACTTCCGGATTAGACCCCGCCCCCAATCCTTTTGTCAGTTTATTTCCAATTTGCAATCGATTGTCCGCCAAAGAGACAAAAAGAGCCTGGTTATCAGTATTTATCCCCCAGAATTCAACACCTACTACTCCGGAACCAATCATCCTGTTTACGGCATTAGTCCCTCCACCACCAACTCCAAAAACTTTTATAGTCGCGAAATTTTTATTACTCTTATCATTCATATTTTTTTGCATTTTAACTGATTAATTAAATCAAGTCAATCTTTAAATTCTACAACAGGAAACATTGGTACGCTTACATCAACATACTCTATATCATACTTGCGATCTTTTATTTTTGAATAAATATTTTCAAATACTTTAACTTTTTGAGAAAGCCCGTTAAGCTCACCCAGCTTAATGCTAATGATATCGTCGACAAGCAATTTCGCATTGTTTTTTTCAGAAATATCAATTCTAAGTTTTTTTGGCAACACCAGAGTTTTAAATTCAGCAAGCATATTTAATATCTCTCCGCCAATATCCGAACGAAGTTCTAATCCGCCCTCAAACCATGACTTATCAAGACCATTAATTACGGGAAGATCCGTTATGTCGGGGAAAGAGACTCCTACCGCCATAATTCCTTCCGGATTCATCACCACACCTTCATCATCTAGTATCAAAGACTGATTTTCTATCACGCAAACAACAGCAACCTTTCGTTCAACAACTTTTATAACAACAGAGGAAGGAAATCTCCTTAAGAAACTAACTTTTTTTAAAACAGGAAGATTCATCAATTTTTTTTTGGCGTTGTCAAATCTAAACAAAAAAATATTTTCCCCCACAGGTATATTTGCCAGACGTAAAACTTCATCTTGAGATAAAAGATCATTGCCAGAGACAGAAACATTGTTAATTTTAAAAACAGGCAAAGTTATAAGAAACGCAAAAATAACAACGGCAAAAAAAACAAAGAGAATTATTGCAAGTAAAGGATGTTTTTTCCTTCTATGTTTTTTTTCTTTATAACTGTTTTTTTTTACTGTTTTATTTTTTTTCATTAAAGCGAATTTTTCATTTCTTTTCAAATAAATGCGCTCTCTAAAATTCTTAAAACCAACTCATCAAAAGAGATCCCCGCATAAGCCGCCTGAGCGGGAAGATCAGACTTATCAGTCATCCCCGGTATGGTATTTATTTCACAAACATAAGGAGTATGATCTTTATTGCTTACTATTATATCCACTCTTGAAACACCCCGGCAGCCCAAGGCCTTATGCGCGGCAAGGGCGATCTCTTCTGTTTTCTTGTACAACGGAGGAGAAAGTTTCGCGGGTAAAATAAACTGGGTTCCACCTTCAGAGTACTTGGCATCATAATCATAAAATTCATTTTTTGGAACAAGCTCAAGAATGGGGATAATTTTTTCCCCCAAGATACCCACAGTTACCTCTCTCCCTTTTATATATTCTTCAACAAAACAATCATCATGTTTTTTTATTGTCTTTTTTAAAACTTTTTCAAAGTCTTCTCTTTTTTTTATAATAGAGACACCAAGGCTCGACCCTTCAGAAACAGGCTTTAACACAAGGGGGAAAGGGAAAATACTTTTTATACGCACCACTTCATCTGAAAGGCTTTTTTTATCACGGAGTCTGAAATTATCAATCCTAATAAACTTTGCGGTCGGAATACCACATGACTCAAAAACACGCTTGGCCGCAACTTTATCCATAGCAAGAGCAGAGGCTAAAACTTTTGATCCTGTATACGGAATTTTAGCTATTTCAAGAAGGCCCTGGATTGTACCATCTTCCCCGTACTTTCCATGTAAGGCAAGGAAAGCAACATCAATTTTTTTCTTCTTAAGTCTTGAAATCAGATCTTCTTCAAGATCAAATTGGACAACATCAAAACCCTGTTTTTTTAAAGAATCAAAGACCCTCTTCCCCGATCGTAAAGAGACATCTCTCTCCCCCGACCACCCACCGGCAATGACCGCAATTTTATTTTTTTTTAAAGATTTAATCGGCATAAAAAATATATTTGATCTATTTTAGCAGGAAAAGAATGAAAAATCTTGGGGATTTTAAGGAATGTGGGACTATTGCGAAATGTCACCCTGAGCTTGTCAAAGGGTGAGAAAACCTCTTGAGAATCCTTAAAAATTAAATAGCTGCAGCAACAGCATCCCCAACTTCCGTCGTCGACATCCCCATCTTCCCTGCAGCTTGAGACGGCATCTTTTGTACAACTTTAATTATTGCCTGTTCTATGGCGTCGGCAGCCTTTGCCTCTCTTACGGTTTCAAGCATCATCTGCGCCGCCCCTATCGCAGCTAAGGGATTTATTACATTTTTGCCTGTATATTTTGGAGCAGAGCCTCCTATAGGTTCAAACATGGAGACCCCTTCCGGATTGATATTTCCACCCGCTGCAATTCCCATCCCCCCTTGAATCATCGCCCCAAGATCGGTAATTATATCTCCAAAGAGATTGTCTGTTACAACAACATCAAACCACTCAGGATTTTTCACAAACCACATGCAGGTCGCGTCAACATGCGCATATTCACGCTTTATATCTTTATAATCCTTCTCCCCTATTTCATGAAATGCCCTCTCCCAAAGATCAAAAGCATAAGTTAAAACATTTGTCTTTCCGACAAGTGTAAGCTGTTTTCTCTTATTTCTCTTTCTACAATATTCAAAAGCATAACGGAGACATCTCTCAACCCCTTTTCTGGTATTTATTGAAACTTGAGTCGCAACTTCATCAGGGGTCCCTTGTTTTAAATATCCGCCTGTTCCAACATAGAGCCCTTCTGTGTTTTCGCGGACAACAACAAAATCTATATGCTCAGGGCCTTTATCTTTAATAGGGGTCCAAACATTCGGATAAAGTTTTACAGGCCTAAGATTGATGTACTGATCCAAAGCAAAACGAAGAGCCAGAAGAATCCCCTTTTCTAAAATACCTGGTTTAACATCAGGATGCCCGATAGCGCCAAGGTATATTGCATCAAATTTTTTCAGGTCGGAAACGGCAGAAGGAGGGAGTGTCTCTCCCGTCTTTTTATAACGCTCTCCTCCAAAATCAAAATGAGTATAATCAAATTTCATCCCGAATTTAACGGAGACAGCTCCCAAAACTTTTATCCCCTCGGCAACAACTTCAGGGCCTGTTCCGTCTCCACCAATTACAGCAATTTTATATGATTTTGACATTTCTAGACTCTCCTTTTCTTTATTAATTTTAACATGAAACTCTTAAAAATTAAAGAAGGCTTGCCAATTAAAGCATTGAAAGGTATAATCGTCGGAAATGGCAGACAAGGATAATATCCACGACGAAATGGAAGAGGCGTTTCAACTCTCAGCAGGAAATTGCCAGGCTTGCGGAGGCATATTAAAAGCTGAAAAAGTAAACCTTGAAGAGATTGAGAACGGAAAGCTTTATTTGATGGAAAATGTAAGCGCTTATGTCTGTGAACAATGCGGAGAAAAATGGATTCCGGAACCTATAATAAAAGAATTTGAAAAGATGATCGAAACTACGCATAAATTCCACAAAAAAACATCTAAAAAGAAATCTTCGAAAAATAAAAAGAGATAAAAAATCTAAATTTCTATACTATTAAAGCTTCCGCGGCTATAAATAACGAACCTGTAATAAGGATCGGTTTTCCTTTGGCTTTTGCAGTCTGAATTGCCTCTTTAACTGTAAACGGAGCTTTTTTTGCTTTTGGGTGTGAAGACTGCGCTTCTATTATGGAATCTGATATCTCAGATAAAATATCAATCATTGAATTAGAATCTTTATCCTCCTGAGAACCAAAGACTATGGTAAATTTCTCCCTCATTCCTAAGCTTAATAAAAATTCTTTCAAGATTTTCATGCCTGCCGGATTATGCGCTCCATCAACAATAGTTAAAGGATTTCTTGAAATTATCTGAAAGCGGGCCGGCCATTTTGTTTTAGTTATTCCTTCTTTCAAGTTTTCATCGCTTATTAAATATTTTTTATCTCTAAGTAAATCAATAACTTTTAAAATTATAGGCAAATTTAATTTTAAAAAATATTTTTCTTCCTCAAAAATATGTTTCCCTTCATGAGATTGTGGTTCTACTACATGCAGAGGTGATAGATTTTCCACCGCAACTTTTCTAAAAACTTTCAAAGCCTCTGTTTTTTGTTCCGCGGTAACAACAGGAATCCCTGACTTTATAATTCCAGATTTTTCATAAGCGATTTTTTGAATTGTATCTCCTAAATACCGTGTATGATCAAAATCAATATTTGTAATAACGGTTACAATCGATTTCACCACATTTGTAGCATCAAGTCGCCCTCCCATTCCAACCTCAATAACTGCAATATCCACTTTTTGTTCCGCAAAATATTGAAAGGCCATGCAGGTGATGACCTCAAAGGGGGTTAATTGGTGGATGGATGGTAAGTGTTGACTGATAGATTGTAGTAAGGGTTCAGAATCCTGACCCCTTACACCCCTTATATCCCTTACAATAGTTGCCTCTAACCTCTCAAAATCCTCATCTGATATATCCACCCCATCAACCTTGATCCTCTCATTCCACTTTAAAAGATGGGGGGAGGTAAAAAGTCCGATTTTATAGCCTGTTTCTTTTAATATAGAGGCGGTCATTGCGCAAACAGAACCTTTTCCGTTTGTCCCTGCAACATGGATTGCGGGGAATTTTAGATGAGGATTGCCGAGTTCTTCAAGAGCGACGGAGACCCGCTCTAAACCAAGATTTATATTAGTCGTGTCAAAGTCAAGCATAAAAAGATTATATCAGATATTACCCCGATTATTTATACCTCGAGTAAACCCCAATGATTCATAGACTAACAGAATTCTAGCAGAATGTTGGAAATTTTCCCAGGTATGAACGCCGATTTCCTAATCGGGGTGAATAATCGGGGTTAATCAGGCTCTGGGATGTGCTTTCATATAAATTTTCTTTAGCCTTTCACGCGATACTGACGTATAAATTTCAGTCGTAGCAATATTGGAATGTCCAAGCATCTCCTGAACCGTTCTAATATCAGCCCCTCTTTCTAACAGATGAGTCGCAAATGAATGACGAAAAGTGTGCGTAGAAGTTTTGAGCCTTATTCCCGACTTTAAAACATATTTTTTGATAATATTCCATAATGCCTGTCTAGACATCCGAGTCCCGTTTCTATCAAGGAATAATGTGTCTTGTATTTTCCCTTTAAGAAGTTTAGGCCTCTCGTCTTTCATATATTCCTCGATAGCCTTTTTTGCCGCGTCCCCCACAGGAACAATTCTTTCTTTATCACCTTTTCCGGTACATTTAATGAAGCCGGCATCTAAATTTACATCATTTAGCTGGACAGAGATCAATTCCGAAGCACGCATTCCTGTGGCGTACAAAAGTTCAATTATTGCCCAATCCCTCTTGTTTTTGATGGCTGATTTTATAATAGAAAAAACTTCATTAATAGGAAGAGCTTTTGGAAGTCTTCTTCCTAATTTTGGAAGTTTCAAATCAGAAGTTGGATCTTCTTTTATTTTTCCTTCGGCAATCAGATAATGAAAAAATGTTTTGAGCGCAGCTTGCTTGCGCATTCTCGTTGACGGAGAATATCCTTTTTCTTCCATTTGATCCAGATATTTTTTGAACAGTTCACGATCAACTTTTTTATCTTTTACAAATTTGAAAAACTGAAGAATATCCCGTTTGTAATTTGAAACGGTGTGCTTTGAAGCCCCTTTTTCAAAGTTTAGGAAGTCGATGAATTCTTGAAGATGTGATTGCATTATTTCCTAGTCAAATTAATCCCAACAATCGTCTTCCCATCCTTAATCTCCCCGTTTTTAATCATCTGCAAAGCTGTTTCAATCGGAGTTATCGCAACTTCAATATTTTCATCTTCATCGGGATTGTTTTTTGTTGCAACTAAATCCCTTGCAATAAAAATGTGGAGCTTTTCGGTCGAATAGCCGGGTGAGGTGTAAACCGTTAGAGCAAATTCGATCTTATTTGCTTTATAACCAGTCTCTTCTTCAAGCTCCCGTGCCGCCGCATCCTTTAGCTCTTCGCCTTTGTTGATTAAGCCTGCGGGAATTTCGTAGATTGCCTCTTCGATCGGTTTTCTGAACTGGCGGATCAGAATTATTTTACCATCATTTGTAATCGGGACGATTGCGACAGCTCCCGGGTGTTCACAAATTTCACGGTGGGAGATTTTACCGTTAGAAAGCTCAACTTCATCATCACGCAAGCCGAGCATTCGCCCTTTATATATTCTTGTAGATTTTATTGTCTTTTCAAACATTCTATTATAAACCTAGCGCCGTCATATAAATCATTTATCTTAATATACTCATCATTGCTGTGGATTTTATGGGCGCCGACACCCAGTATTAAGCATTTAACTCCGAGTTTGCTAAAATTGTTTGCATCAGAGCCACCGCCTGTCGGAACAAGTTTTGGAGTAAGACCGATTCTCGAAAGCGCTCTTTCCGCAAGTTTTATAAGAGGATCTTTTTTGCCGATATTAAACGAATCATAAACTTTATTTATATTAAGTTTGAGTTTTGCTCTATATTTCAAACAAGCTTTTTGCAAGCATTCTTCCATATGGTTTAACTGTTTTTGAAGTTTTGTGGGAGTGCGGCTACGCGCTTCTCCTTTTAAGAAGACCTTTTCGGGGATAATATTTGTCGCAGTACCTCCTTCAATAACGCCAATATTCGCGGTTGTTTCAAAATCGATCCTGCCCAGCTTCATTTTGGCGATTGCTTCTGATGCAACTTTTATGGCATTTATCCCGTCTTCGGGATGGACTCCTGCATGGGCCGGTTTACCTATAATTGTTGCTGTTACATTGAATTGTGCAGGGCCTTGATTGTGGATATTTGATATTTCTCCCCCATCCAAAACAAAGCCAAGTTTTGCTTTGATATCTTTTTTCTTGATCTCTCTTGAACCAAAAAGCCCGATCTCCTCCCGTACAGTTAAGATTACTTGAATATCAGGATGAGAATTTTTTTCTTCTTTTAAAGTCTGTAAAACCTCCAGAATAACAGCAACTCCGGCCTTATTATCCGCACCAAGGATCGTATCCCCTTTTGAAATAATCTTTCCGTTTTTAATTTGAGGTTCAATTTTTCCTTGATAAGCAACAGTATCTATATGGGCATTTAAGAGAATTGGTTCTTCCGTTTTTTTGTTTTTTAGTTTTTCAGTTTTTACGTTTTTTGATTGCTCGATTCTTCCGTTAAAATAAGCAAAAATATTGCCGATTTTATCTTGAGAGACTTTACCACCAAGCAATTTAAGCTCAAGCAACAAAAGTTTTCCAATTGTTTTTTCCTCACCCGACGGGCTTGGTGTTTTTATATATTTGATGAACCTTTTTAGCAGTCTATCTTTATTGATCACAATAAACGAATTATATCATCTAAGGAGGGACTATTCATAAAAAACCTTACCTGACCAAGACTTTATGACCCATGACTTCAGTTTTTAAAATGCTCCCAACCTTCTTTTGTCTTCGTAATTTTTCCATTAAAATCAACAAGCTTTACGCCCCATGATTTTTTTGTTATCTCCCCTACAACTGCTATTTTAGTTTTCAACTTTGGAAGTTTTGAGAATTTACTTTTTGGAACTGTAAAGACTAACTCATATTCTTCTCCCCCATAAAGCGCATGGTTAAGTGTAGCCTCTTTGGCAATTGGGATATTATTGGTGAAAATTTTCGCATCTGTATTGCTCGCCTTGCAAATTTCCGTGACAGAACGAATAAGCCCATCACTTGAATCAATCATAGAGGAACAAATTTTTGATTTCGCAAGTTTTCTTGCATCAAACAATCGAATTTGACATTTGACATTTGACATTGCCTGTCTGTCCGGCAGGCGGGAAAATTGGAAATTGGCGGAAGAAGGTCCCCCAAACTCCCCCGTTACGCAAATCAGATCTCCAACTTTAGCGCCTGATCGCAATAAAAGATTTTCGCGTTCAACCTCCCCAAGAAGAGTAACAGATACCATAAGGTCTTTTTTTGAAGCGGTGGTATCTCCTCCCGCAATCTCTATATTAAACTTTTTTGCTAATTGAGAAATCCCGCGATAAAGTTCTTTTATATCTTCTATCTTAGTCTTTTGCGGAGCGCACAAAGTCAGAAGAACAAATGTAGGATATCCCCCCATCGCCGCAATATCAGAAATATTTGCGGCAAGAATTTTACAACCGAGATTGAAAAAATAATTTTTTAAAGCTTTTTTAGGTATCTTAAAATGGACATGCTCCACAAAAGCGTCTGTAGTAACCAATAAATATTGGAAATTTGACATTGGCAGTACTGCGGCATCATCCCCAATACCAACCACAACCTTCTTGTTTTTAGTTGATAATTTTTTAAATAATTCGATAAGTCCAAACTCACCTAAAAAAGAAAGATTCATACACTATAATTATAACATCAAAAAACAACTCTGAAGCAAAAACTTACCAACAGATCAATTTTAGATTTCTCATTGCATAATCCCCTTTTAATGCGCAAAGAAATTCTTTTTTTCCCGTACAATCATCTATTTCATAAACTGACAAAATATATCCATATGCACTTGACTTAATGCGCCTCTCTTCTTTAGGCAACCCGCTTTCGCTCTCTTTTAAATACATCATATTAGGAGGAATAGGTTTTGATTCTATTAAGTATTTTTTTTGATTATGTTCTACTACACCAGAAGAACCTTCAAAAACAAATTCCCCCATCTGAGATATATTGTCAACATCCCTTATCTCCAAAGTTATTTCTCTGTTAAAATTAAAAATGCTATGAGATGAAGAAATATCAATAAAAGTACCCCCAACCAAAAAAGAATAAACTCTCAAATCATTTTCAGGATAATTAATTTGATGTTCAAAAATAACTTTTTTATCATAAACAAACCCAATAGTCCCCTTATCAAGTCCTTTTCCTCGCACATAACTTACAAATAAACGAATTCTCCCAATTTTAGAAAGTGTAATATCCTGGCAATAAAAAACAGTCCTATCCCCGTTTTTCGAAATAGAAGAAATTTTTTTCATGTGCAACGTCTCTTCTGAAGTTTGGATCAGAGGAACAACCTCCCCACTTAAAAATCTAAATGAAGAAGATTCATTAGGACGAACAAATCTTGAACTTAAAGAGATATAAGGCTTCCAAGCAACTATAGGATTAGAAGTTCTCGATAAATACCAAGATCTAAAAGTTCTATCTACCGCACTTCGCATATGCATATATAATGATATCGTTTTAACTCCAAAATAATTTCAATAATTATTATAAGTGCAATAAAAAAATAAGATTTATCGCCCTGTTCAAAAGACTATGAAGGGACTGTTGCGAAATGTCACCCTGAGCTTGTCGAAGGGTGTGAAAAAGCTTAAAGATATTTCGGTTTAATTTCATAAAAAAGCATGATAAAATACAGACATTATGTCACGTAAAATTTTTATATTTGATACAACACTTCGTGACGGAGAACAATGTCCTGGGGCGTCTCTCAATAAGGAAGAAAAACTTGAAATTGCTAGGCAGCTTGCAAAACTAAATGTTGATGCAATCGAAGCCGGATTTGCAATTGCTTCTACTGGTGATTTTGATTCTGTAAAAACCATAGCACAAAAAATCAAGGGGCCTATAATTTGCAGCCTTGCCCGCGCAAAAAAAGAGGATATTCAAATAGCATATGATGCCGTAAAATACTCCGATAAGCCTCGCATTCATCTCTTTCTTGCAACTTCCCCTATTCATATGGAGAAAAAACTTCGAATGACAAAAGATGAGGTATTTAATACTGCCATAGAAATGGTCAAATTTGCAAAATCACTTTGCAATGACGTTGAATTTTCTCCCGAAGACGCGGGAAGATCAGACATCGCGTTTCTCAAAAAAATAATCGCGGGAGTAATCGATGCCGGAGCCAAAACTATAAATATTCCTGATACTGTGGGCTATATTTTACCATGGGAATTTGAATCTCTTATTTCAGAGATTATAAGGGATCTCCCGCAAATAAAAGAAAAAGATATAATCATAAGCGTTCATTGCCATAACGATCTTGGGCTTGCAACAATAAATTCACTTGCCGCAATAAAAGCAGGCGCTAATCAGGCGGAATGTACAATAAACGGGATAGGCGAAAGGGCAGGGAATGCCTCACTCGAAGAAATCGTCATGAACCTTAAAACACGCAAAGACTTTTTTAAATGTGATACAAACATAAATACAAAAGAAATTTATAAAACAAGCAGACTCGTATCAACCCTTACAGGACTGCTTGTCCAACCAAACAAATCCGTAGTCGGAGCAAATGCTTTCGCTCACGAAGCAGGCATCCATCAAGCAGGCGTCCTCAGGGCAAGGGAGACCTATGAAATAATGAACCCTGAAGATATAGGTTTAACAGAAAGCAAACTTGTCCTTGGAAAACATTCAGGGCGTAATGCTTTCACAGATAAATTAAAAGATATGGGATACAATCTTGAAGGAACAGAAATTGAGAAAGCCTTTTCAAGATTTAAAAATCTTGCCGACAAGAAAAAAGAGATTACAGATCGTGACCTTGAAGCAATAGTCGCGGATGAAGCATATGTTGAAAAAGAGGTTTTTTCAATTGAAAGCATTGAAGTAGAATCAGGAACAAATAAAAAACCAAAAGCAACTGTTGTTTTAAAACATAAAGGAACTTCCATTTCTGCGACAGAAACAGGAGCAGGCCCCGTTGATGCTGTATACAAAGCTATTGATAAAATTGTACAACAAAATGCAGAGAGACAAAATTTTGTTCCTTTACTAGTTGATTACATAATACAAGCTATAACAGGAGGCACTGACGCCCAAGGCGAAGTAAATGTCCGCATAAAAGATGAAAAAGAAAACATCTTTGTTGGTCACGGAGCAGACACAGACATAATCATAGCATCAGCAAAAGCTTATCTCTCGGCGATTAACAGGTTTGTCTGTTCTTAACCCCGATTTCATACCTGGGGAAATTTTCAACTTTCTGCTAGAATTCTGTTCGTCTATGAACCCCGATTTCCTAATCGGGGTGAATATTCGGGGTTAAACTATCCAATTTTATTATTTTTGCATAATCTTTATAATTACAGTATAATTCATATAACTCATGACTTATATTGTTACAAAAAACCGATGAAAAACAATAATTTTATAATATTTTTGATTTTATTCTTAAGTTTCCTGCTTTCTGGATGCTTTTTTTCCCCTAAAACAGAGGTTTTTTTTTTCAAAAGATACCGCTAAATATCCGTTAGGAGAGTATGTTGTTAAAGCATCAAATAGTAACTGCACTATAAATTGGCATATCAGTAAAACTAGTAATATAAACGGCAAAAGGCGCTTAGATGTAAGATATGAAAAATATGAGAACAACTCTTTTATTGCAACCAAGGATCTGCATCGAGCTATTTTGAAGGAAATATTTAAAAGATGGAAGGCTGAAGAGTTTGATTCCCTTATATGGGGTCCATTTTCAAAAGACAAAGATTATTCCTGGTGCGTGCCAATAGCAGTTGCCTCTGCCAACTCTCCAGAATATCAAGATTATAAAAAAAATTATCCACAGTCAAAGATGGAAAGCACAAATTCTATTTTTGTAAAACTGGCAAATAAAACCAAACCATACAAAGAGCTTAACAATCTATTTAACGAATTTGGCGCAAGAATAGAACTTAAATCCGTTGAAAAAGTTTTTAGTAAAAAAGTATCTGATTTGCCCTTCAAAGCTGAACTGAATAAAAAAGGTATTTCAGACAATGAAAGAGTTTTGTATGATGCGGGAATGACTTATTTCAAAATAGAAAAACAAAAGTAAATTATTCTAATTTGATAATATTAAATTCATTGGATATTGAAATTTGGTCACTTGCCATTTTCTGATTGCCATCCATATTTTCCAACAAGTGGAACAAACATACAAGGGATAGACTCTTCTTTTTTAAATGTGTCCCCTTCCCTCACAATTTTAGTAAGTGTTTGCATGTGCCTATCACCAATAGGGATAACAGCCGTGCCGAAATTAGGACTAAGTTGATTCTTCAAGTCCAAAGGGAAAAATGGGGTTCCCGCGGTAACAAGTATCTTATCAAAAGGAGCTTCTTTTGCAAAACCTACTGACCCGTCTCCAACTATTTCTTCAACATTTATACAACCAAGTTTGTTTAAAATACTTTTTGCTTTCTTAGAAAGTCTTTCTATCTTTTCTATTGTAAAAACCTTTTGAGCTAATAAAGAAAGAATTGCCGATTGGTAACCCGAACCTGTCCCTATTTCCAAAATTTTATCTTCTTCTTTAATGGTCAATAGCTCCGTCATAAGAGCAACTATATAAGGCTGTGAAATAGTCTGCCCGTAACCTATAGGCAGTGGGCCATCATCATAAGCCACGGGTTTTAATTTTTCTGGCAAAAAAAGCTCGCGAGGAATTATTTTCATGGCAGATAAAACTCTTTTGTCCTTTATTCCTCTTAATACAAGCTGTTCCTCCACCATCTTTTCTCTCAACTCTTTAAAATAATACATATGATTATGATCTTTCATATTTATCGCCTCTGCAGTTCCTGCAGTTTTTTCTAATCCACATTACCATATAATAGTTGTATAATAAACATATGGACCCCGATAGTAGAGTGTTGGAAATTTTCTCAGGTATGAACTCCGATTTCCTAATCGGGGTTCATTTGGTTGAAAAATGCTGCAAATAAACAATCTGTCGTTATCTTTTTGTGGAGAACAACTTTTTGATGATATAAGTTTCAATATTCATAGCGGCGAACGGATAGGGATCGTTGGCCGCAACGGTTCAGGCAAAACAACACTATTTAAACTTATAACAGGAGAAATCCATCCTGATTCAGGGAGTGTCTCTACCCCCAAAAATTATACTGTCGGATATCTCAAACAGCATCTTAACTTTACTGAATCAACCATATTAGAGGAAGCTTCCCTCGGTCTCAAAAAAGAGGATAAAGATCAAATCTGGAAAGCAGAAAAAATTTTAAACGGCCTCGGGTTTTCCCAAGATGAATTTCATAAATCTCCTGCAGAATTTTCCGGAGGCTTCCAGGTTCGACTAAATCTAGCAAAAGTCCTTCTTGCTGAACCGCATCTTTTATTGCTCGACGAACCCACAAACTATCTGGACATCTTATCTATACGCTGGTTGACTAGATTCCTGGCACGTTGGGAAAATGAGCTTATGATCATCACACATGATCGTGATTTTATGAACAGCGTTACAACTCATACAATAGGGATACATCGCCAAAAGGTAAAAAAAATAGAGGGGGATACGATAAAGTTTTTTGAGCAAATCACAGTGGAAGAAGAAGTTTATGAAAAAACCCGCAGGAAAGAAGATAAAAAACGGGAAGAGACAATAGCATTCATCAATAAATTTCGCGCTCAAGCAGCTCGCGCCAGTCTCGTCCAATCAAGGATCAAAGCATTAGAAAAAATGGGAAAGAAAGAGGAGCTTAGAAAAATCTCCGAATTGGGGTTTAAGTTTAACTCTTTGGAATTTGAAGCAAAAAACCTTATGAATATTGAAAATTTATCATTCGGTTATTCTCCAGAACGGACATTAATAAAAAATCTCTCCCTTCATATTGGCAAAAATGACAGGATTTGCGTTGTCGGAAAAAATGGCAAGGGAAAATCAACCCTTCTTAGATTGCTGGCAGGAGAACTAAACCCCAATGAAGGAAAAATAACAAACCATCCAAACTGCAAAATCGGGTATTTTGGACAAACAAACATTGAACGACTCAATCCATCATTTACGATAGAACAAGAATTTTCCGCGTTGAGACCGGACTTGAATTATACCGATATTCGCAGGACATGCGGAGTAATGATGTTTTCAGGCAATGCCGCGCTAAAAAAGATTGCGGTTCTTTCGGGTGGTGAGAAAAGCAGGGTCTCTTTGGGAAAAATACTTCTTAACCCAACCAACATGCTACTTTTGGATGAACCGACAAACCATTTGGATGTGGAAGCATGCGATTCCATGATCACAGCCTTAGATGAGTTTCCGGGAGCGGTAATTATTGTAACTCATAGCGAAATGTTCCTTCATCATTTGGCTAAAAAACTGATAGTTTTTAATGAGGATCACGTATCTGTTTTTAACGGCACATATCAGGACTTTTTAGACAGGGTCGGATGGAAAGAAGAAGAAAAAAAACCAAAAAAAGCAAAAAAAGAACAAAAACAAAACCAAAAAAAATCAGAACAAGAATACCATAAAAGGCACAAGGAGCTTCTTGAAAACGTAAAAAAAATCGAAAAAAATATCGACAATGACGAATCCGTACTTGAAGCTGTAAACCTCAAAATAGCAAATTCTTTTGGGAAATTAAGGGGGGAGGAAATTGCCCAGCTTCAAATCAAGTCCCACAAGCATAAACAAGATGTTGATGAGGGATATAAAAAGCTAGAGACCCTAATCGCAGAATTAGACGAACTTGATAAATTAAAACCACTATAAAGATTCAAATGAACCCCGATTGTTCACAATAAAACCAGAAACTAACCCCGATTATCATAATCGGGGTGAAATTTCAACCAAAAGAGTTGTTTTATTTTTATAATATAATAAAGCAATCGTCAAAAAATCAAGCTCCTTTTCAACCTTGACACTAACTACAACTACATGCTTTAATTATGTATAAAAGCTTAAAAAGCATTGTCCGCGCATCACAAAGAAAATCCTCAGTCTCAAATTAACTGGAGGCAGGTGGAATGAAAAAAGCGTCAAAATTGTCGCTGTTAATACCCATATTGTTTTTTGTTTTAACTATATGCGGTTGCTCTTCTACAACATTAACAGTAAGCCTTACAGCCTCCCCTTCTTCTGTTGTTGTCGGTAAAACGGCAACAATTTCCTGTAGCGCATCTGTCACATCAGGGTCAAGTTCATCAAGCGTCTCTTCTGAAAATTTTACCTACTCATGGAGCGCGAACGGAGGGACTTTTTCAAGCACGTCATCAAACCCCGTCACGTGGACAGCCCCCTCAACCCCAGGGACATATCAGATAACTGTCAGAGCTAGCAATAGATCAGTATCAGGCTCAAATTCCTTAAATATCATTGTTGTATCCAGCACCCAAGAATCAGATCAATCTCCTGTAATAACAAGTCTTACAGCAACCCCTGCAACAGGAGTCCCCGGATTCAGCTCAACGCTCACATGTATTACAGCAGGAAGCAGTAGCAGTTCAACAGAGACAACAACCTCACTATCTATAACCTGGACGGCAGACGGAGGGACACTCTCAAGCAATACAGGAAAAACAGTCTCATGGACTGCCCCTACAACAGAAGGGACTTATACAGTAACAGTCTCCGTAAGCAATGGGACATATGTAACAATCGGAACCTTGAAATTGATTGTTTCAAGTTCAAGCTCTTCATCTGTAATAAAGATAACAAGCTTAAGTTACACTCCCACAACTTTGTATGGAGGAGATGTCGCAACCCTTACCTGCAGCGCAACAGACTCAAGCAATTTGGAGTTAACCTACTCATGGGCTGCAACATCAGGAACACTTGCAACGACAACCGGATCATCAACTACATGGACATCTCCAACGACAGAAGGGACATATCAGGTTATATCCAACGTTTCAGATACAGCAGGAAATACAGCCTCAGAAATATTAAGTATTGTAGTAAAGAAAAAAGTTGATCCTCCCGTAATAAACAGCATAACAGCTTCATCTTCTACTGTGACAATAGGAAATCAAATAACCCTCACATGCAGCGCAACAGATCCAAACAACCTGACTTTAACATACGCATGGAGCGGAGAAGGAAGTTTTTCTGAAGCAACAAAAGCACAAACTACTTGGACAGCTCCCGATACAACAGGCTCACGACAGCTAACAATTACCGTAAGCAACGGAACACTTACAACAACAGGCAATATTTTTATATCTGTTACAAATTAACCCCGAGTGGGATAATCGATCGGGCTTAAAGGTGTTAGGTTTAAAAAATCACGAAATATCCTAAGTTTGCTACTTAATTATCCTTCGTTTCATGAGAAATAAAGCCGCAAAAAAGGCTATAATGCCTGGAACAATCAAAGCAAGAAAATGCCAAATCAAATTTGGATAGACTATTCCCATAAAAAGAGCTCTTGATATTATTACCGCGTGAGATAAAGGAATAAAGTTTGACGACAGTTTAATTATATCCGGCATTTTATCCAAAGGGAAAAAAACTCCGGAAAAAAAGAACATGGGGGTTATAAATAAAGTTGTGTAATAACTAAAAAAATCGATATGAGGTGCAAAAGAGGTAATTATCATACTAAAAGAAGAAAAGACAAACCCTACCGATAAAATAAGCAAAAAGAGGAGAATAACAATAATAGGGTTTGTTGGAGCAACTCCAAGAAATAAGGAGACAATATACATTAATACCCCGCTAATTCCCGCACGCGTCATCCCCCATGCGATCTCGCCGGCAACTATATCTTCACAAGAAACAGGAGTAACAATTAACGCAGAAAACAATTTTTCATGAACCATCCTGACAAAAGTGCCATACAAACATTCAAAAGTCGCAGAAAAAAGAGCCGAAATTATTATTACCCCCGAGGCCAAAAACTTAAGATAAGAGATTCCTCCAAACCCTCCGATATAAGAGCCAAGCCCGACTCCAAGCGCCAGTAAAAAGAAAAGGGGCTCCCCCAAACTCACAAGAAGGGTTGGAATAATATATCTCTTATAAGAAACAAGATTCCTCTTCCAAACATGGTAAATTCTATATGATAAATTCATCATTCAATAAGACCTCTTCCCGTCAACTTCAAAAAGACATCTTCAAGTGAAGCCTTCCTGTGCAATACACTCGGAAGTTTTAATTCCACAAGGTTGCGCATGATGGATAAGTCATCTTTTGAATATATGTACAGGGTGTCTCCCGCCCTTTCAAATTCGCACGCACAGGAATTTAATATGCTTTTTATTTCGCTGTCTTTATCTTCAGAAATCCGGATTTCAACAACTTCGTTTCCGATCTCCTGTTTTATTAAAACAGAAGGGATCCCTTCGATTAAAAATTTTCCATTGTGCATAATAACAATACGGTCACAAAGTTGCGCGGCCTCTTCCATATACTGCGTTGTCAAGACCAATGTTACCCCGTTTTGCTTTAACTTACGAAGTCTTTGCCAAATAAGATGCTTTGCCTGGGGATCAAGCCCTGTTGTCGGCTCATCCGCTATCATGATTTTGGGGTTGTTAAGTAAAGCGCGCGCAATTAAAAGCCGTCTGGCCATCCCGCCTGAAAGCTCATCAATTTTACTATTTGTCTTGCTCTCAAGCTCCACAAATTTCAAAAGATCAACAACCCTTTTTTTTGCCTCTTTACGCGGAATATCAAAAAATTCAGAAAAAATCATCAAATTTTCATAAGCGGTAAGCCCTCCATCAAGATTGGTCTCTTGAGGAATAACACCTGTTAACTTTCTGACTTCCCTATTATCGATAGTCGCGGGCATCCCCAAAACGGTCAATTCTCCTCCATTTTTGGGTGATACACAATGGATCATTTTAATAGTTGTAGTCTTCCCAGCTCCATTTGGCCCCAAAAATCCAAAACATTCCCCCTCTTTTATTTCAAAGGAGATCCCGTCAACGGCTGTAAAGTCTTTATATTTTTTAGTTAGATTTTTAGCGTTAATAACAACTGTCATAATAGATAGTATAACTTATTTTAGATTTATTAACAAAAATATCAAATGAGGTTTTTGATAAAATCTGACAAACTAATCTGAAATTTTATAGATAACCAATCGAAGAGACCCTATAAAGGGCTTGTTGCGTAATGATAGTTTTTGCAATTTGTCATCCCCGCGAAAGCGGGGATCCATCTTGTTTTTTGAGAAATAGATTCCCGTTTTCACGGGAATGACCATTACGCAACAGACCCATAAAATAAAAGGAGCTGATTTTAAATGTTAAGTGTAAGTCCAATAAGTTATGGAAATGTTTTGCCTTCAATCCAAAAACAAAAAGAAGATGTTTTTTATGATGAAGAAAAAAAAGTTGCTGGAATATACAAATTCATAGAAGAGCCAACTTCTCCAGATATAGGAATAATAATCTCTTCATTTAATGATCTTAAAGAGATCTCGCTTAAAATAAAAGTCCTTAGCGAAAATTCGAGTGATGATAAAACTATATTAATTTATGGATTTTCATTTATTGATACTAAAACTAAAACAAAAAAACAGAATGTCGTCATTACAATAAACACAAAAACAGGTGAAATAAAGCCAGAAGACAATGTTAATAAAACTGTTTTATTGGAAATCATCTCCGGAATATTAGAGACAGAATTAATGCCCGTTAATGCTGAAATAGATCCAAAAGATAAAAGTATTTTAATACAAATAAAAGACGTGTTAATCAAAGCATCTCAACGACCTAAATAACTCATTTGTATTGTGTTGTTTATTGCAAATGAAAATACAATAAACAACACAACAAATTAGTCATTAAGTCATTTTTAATTCTTCATTCTCTTTTTATAGTTAAATACCTATATGCGGCCAAAGCGGCTTTTGACCCTTCCCCTGCCGCGATTATAATCTGCTTATCAGGAATGCTTGTCACATCTCCCGCCGCGAAAATTCCCGGGCATGAGGTCGCAGATCCACAATTTACATTGATCTCCCCAATATCATTTTTTTCCACGCAATCTATAAAATCAGAATTGGGCATTAATCCGATTTCGACAAATATGCCTTCAACTGACAAAAGCCTCTCTCCCCCATAAGCCAGAACTTTCATCCCTTCAACAAACTTATCTCCAAAAATTTCTATTGTCTTTGCATCATTTAAAATTTCAACATTGGAAAACTGTTTAATCTTTTCTATCATCACAGTATCACCCGTCAGTTTATCTGCTATATTTATTATATAAACCTTTGGTGAGATTTTCGCAAGAGAAATCGCCGCATCCAAAGCGGAATTTCCTCCTCCGACAACAGCCGTATTTTTTCCGGCAAATACAGGGGCATCACAGGTTGTACAATAGGCAACCCCTTTTCCTGTAAATTCATTTTCTCTGGGAACATTTAAGGTTTTTGGTTTTTTCCCCGAGGCTACTATAATTGTTTTTGCTTCTATTATCTCTCCGTTTGAAAGCAAAGCTTTAAAGCCCTTTTCTTTTTTCTCAACTTTAACAACTTCCATCCCTTCTAAAATATCAAATTTATATTGTTCAAGATGGTTCCTGAATTTTTGCACAAGATCAGGCCCTGTTATAAACTGGTATCCTGTATAATTTTCTATATTAGAAGACCATGCCGCCTGTCCCCCTATATCTTTTGATACTATGCAAAGAGAAAGCCCTTTACGCGCGGCATAAACAGCAGAAGTTATACCCGCAGGCCCCGCACCTATGATTAAGATATCTTTTATTGCATTCATTTTTTCTCGATTTAATTTAAGATTTTATTCTTAATAAACACAGATAATTGCTCTGTCAAACCTACTGCCTCTTTGGCTTGATCATGTTTTGCAAGAGGATAATGAGAAGGATATTTTAATGGAATATAATAATTATTTAAAATTCTGCAAGCATCTTCATGTTTTAAAAACTCTTGATCCTTATCTGAAAACTTAGCGCAATCTTTCAATAAAACAACTAGGTCATGAATTTTCTTGTATTTTATATTTTTAAAAATCAAATAAGCTTTTAAATATTTTTCAACAGCATCATGGCATAGCAAACACATTTGAGAGTAAAAATCATTGAATTCTTTCAGGAAAACTTTTGCAAAATAAAAATCAGAATCAGAATCAGCTCTTTTAATCCATTCAAGAACAACATTGGAAGCCTTACTTTTCATAAACAATCTTCCCATGTTCTAATATGTCTTTTACGAAAACATCGCCATCTTCAATTCTATTTTTTATTTCACTTGGTGTATATACAAGAAAATCCACAGGAAATTCATGGTCAACAAAACAATCTATATCTTTCATCCTATCCCAAGGGTTTTTAGTGGTTTTCTTTATTACCATAATATCAATATCGCTTGAAGCATTAATTTTACCGGTAGATAAAGAGCCAAAAAGAATTATTTTTTCTGGAAAATAACCCTCTCTTATCCTGTCAACAATAGATCTCAATGCATTATTTGCAAGCCTTAATTTTTTATTTTTCTTCTGCATATTTTTATTATATTATAAATAATCATCCGGCTCAATCTTTCGTTTTGCGCCATGTAAAATCTAACCTTACAGAGTTTTTTTTAGATATTTATTAAATTTCCAAGCTTGCTGAAATCCACTTCTCTCTTATACAAAGGCTCTTTGTTTAACGAATAAGCAGGCAGATTGTCTTCAAATGTTTTTTTCTTATCGTTTATGTAAAAAATGCCGAGCGGAAATTTTTCTGTTTCCAAAGACCGTTTAAAAGCCTCAACCCTGTCTTGCGGATTATAATTGTCTTCCAAATAGTAAGTATGATCCTTAAACCATTGAAAAGTATTTATCTTATTGAAAGAAATGCACGGTTGAAAGATATCTACCAACGCATAACCTTTATGCAAAATCGCCTTTTTAATTATCTCTTTTGTCTTGTCAATATCAGCCGAAAAAGCCCTCGCAACAAAAGAGGCTCCCAAAGATATTGCAACAGCTATCGGGTTAAAAGGCTCTTCAAAGACACCGTCAATCTGGATTGGGGTCTTAAATCCATCCTGGCTTGTTGGAGAAGCCTGTCCTTTTGTCAACCCATAAACCATATTATTATGAACTATGTTTGTAATATCCGGATTTCTTCGTATGGTATGGATAAAGTGGTTCCCCCCTTCTCCATACATATCCCCATCCCCGCCTTCAGCAATAACTGTAAGATTTGGATTGGCAGCTTTAATCCCCATAGCAGGAGGAAGAGCCCTTCCATGCAAACCGTTAAAAAAATTACAGTTTAAATAATGCGGGATTTTCCCTGCCTGGCCAATTCCCGAAACGATAACCAGGTTTTTTGGCGCAATCTCAAGTTCAACCAAAGCATCTTTAAGCGCGTTTAATATCCCAAAGTTCCCGCACCCTGGACACCAAGCAATTTCCGTCTTGCTATCGTATATATTTTTATCCATTTGACACCCTTTGCATTATTTCTTCGACCGAAAACGGCAAGCCATCATATTTTAGGATCGCATCTTTTATGACAATGCCCGTCTCTTTTGCAATCAGTTTTCCAAATTGAGCTGTAGCGTTATTTTCAATAATAATTGTTTTTTCCGCTTTTTTAATATAATCAACTATCGAATCATGCAAAGGATATACCTGTTTAAAATATAGAAAACCAAGATCATTTCTTCCAAGCTTTTCAATTGCTTCTTTGATAATTAAATAAGTCGATCCCCATCCTATTAAAAGTGTCTTATAATCATAACTTCCAATTAATTCAGGAGGAAAAATCTCGCTTTTTATCATGTCAATTTTTGAAAGCCTCTTATTGTTCATGCTCGTCCTCACAGCCTGGCTCTCTGTAATATGGCCGCTTTCATCATGTTCATCGCTGTCTACGCAAACAAGCCCCTCCCCAAATTGAGGAATCCCACGGGGAGAAATTCCGTTTTCTGTCATTTGATATCTCTTGTAATCCACCCCTGTTTCTTTGATAAAATGCTGGTTTTGAACATTAGAAAGATCAAAAGGCTTTATATTATAGTAGGAATCAACTAAAAATTGATCTGTAAGGACAAAAACAGGCACCTGATATTTATCCGCCAGATTAAACGCTTTTTGGGTAAGATAAAATGCGTCTTCCAGATTGCCTGGAGTTAAAATTATCCTGGGAAATTCCCCATGCCCGGCATATAAAGCAATATTTAAATCTCCCTGTTCTGTTCTTGTGGGGAGTCCTGTCGCAGGCCCTGGTCTTTGCCCTAAATGGATAACTATTGGCGTTTCTGTAATGCCTGCAAGACTCAATCCCTCCGTCATTAGATCAAATCCGCCTCCGGCAGTTGAAACCAATCCGCGAGCTCCCGCATACCACGCCCCCAAATTCATGTTCATCGCGGAAATCTCATCTTCCGCCTGCTCAACAACGATTCCAAATTCATGCTCCTGCGAAGCCAAATAGGTAAATACTCCCGTTGACGGAGTCATGGGATATGCCGCAATAAAATTACATCCGCCGGCAAGGGTACCCATTGCCACAGCTTGCGCCCCATTAATTAAAGTGTCATTTTTATCTGCTTTTGGTTCTATTTTTATCTCAATCTCTAAAGAAAGCTTCTTTCCGATTTCAAAACCTTTGTCTGCCGCTTCTTTGTTTTTTTGAACAACTTCTTCACCTTTTTTAGAAAATTTCTTTTCTATAAGATTGTAAAAAGTTTCGCGATTGATGCCAAATAAAGCCGCAAGGGTACTTGCCGCAATAACATTGGAATAGACCACATCCCCTATCTTCTTTGCCTCTTCTGTAAAATCCTCCTGGATGATAAAAGTTTCTTTTGAAATTCTCTCTCCGAGATGATCTACAGCTTCTTTTATTAAAGGGATAAGGATATCGGTTCTTTTGATATAAGCGGAAACGGGTTTTTCTGAAACTCTGATTTGGATGGAATTTGCACCGCCGCGAACACGGGACATATACTCTTTTGTGCAGAAGATATAAAAGCCAGCAGATTTTAGGGCTTCAATCAAAAGAGTTTCAACAGTTTGGATCCCCTGACCTGCTTCTCCGCAGATAACAATGGATATTTCATCTTTTATCTCGTTAACAGTCATAATTCTCTATCAGATTATCATACAT
>MEUA01000017.1:0-85466 GCA_001771505.1 candidate division WOR-1 bacterium RIFOXYB2_FULL_36_35 | reverse complement strand
ATTCTCTATCAGATTATCATACATGACAGAAAAAATCATCAAAACTACTTCATTATGCATAAAACCGACAAACCCCGATTATCCTAATCGGGGTGAATGATTTCATACGAAATCTTGTCATTAAGTGTAGTTTGCAACACCCAAATCGCAACTTTTTACGAGGGAATTTAACATTTTTTGAAGCTTGCGCGGAAGTCGGGATCAGGTTTAAAATCCTAATCTCTTTTTTAATTCTCTGTGTTCCTGCCAAATTTCTTGAGGTAAAAATTTTCCAAATTTTTTAAAAAACTCTTCCTGGCTTTTCAGCTCTAAAATCCAATCTTTTTTATGAACAGATAAGGCTTGCTCTAAATCTTTTTTTGACATTTTAAGTCCTGCCATATCAATATCTTCGAGTTTTGGCACATTGCCAATCGCAGTTTTTTTTGCTCCTACACTATAACGGCAACGAGCTATTATCCACTCAAGAATTCTTAAGTTTTCACCAAATCCAGGCCATAGAAAATTTCCTTTTTTATCCGTTCTAAACCAGTTTACATGAAAAATTTTAGGCGGTTTTGACATCTTTCTCCCCATTTTAAGCCAATGCTTAAAATAATCACCCATGTTATAACCGCAAAAAGGGAGCATTGCCATAGGATCATGACGAAGCTCTCCCTGTTTTCCAAACTGAGCAGCAGTACGTTCAGATGCCATTGATGCCCCAACAAAAACACCGTGCTGCCAACTAAACGCTTCATACACAAGAGGAGCAACTTTTGCCCTTCTTCCTCCAAACATAATCGCAGAAATCGGTACACCATGATGATGTTCTAATCTATTTGTAACAGATGGACATTGTGAAATCGGAGCTGTAAATCGACTATTCGGATGAGCCCCTTTTATGATTTTTCCTAATTCATCCTTCATCCCCGGCCGCCAAGGACGGCCCATCCAATCAATCCCCTCTTTTGGAGGGTCTCCCTCTCCATCTTCCCACCAAACTGTCCCATCTTTTGAAAGTAAAACATTGGTAAAAATTGTATTTTTGCTTATAGTAATCATAGCATTAGGATTTGTTTTAGAATTTGTCCCGGGAGCAACGCCAAACATCCCGTATTCCGGATTTATAGCCCATAAAGTGCCGTCAGAATCTATTCTCATCCATGATATATCATCCCCCACCGTCCAAATACGATAACCTTTGTGCCTTAACCCTTTTGGAGGTATAAGCATTGCAAGATTTGTCTTGCCGCAAGCACTTGGAAAAGCTGCCGCCACATAAGCTATATATCCGGAAGGATCTTCCACCCCCATAATAAGCATATGTTCAGCCATCCACCCCTCTTTATTCCCAAGATAAGAGGCAATTCGAAGAGCTAAACATTTTTTGCCAAGCAATACATTTCCTCCATACCCTGAATTTACGCTCCATATGGTATTATCTTCCGGGAAATGAAGAATCATCCGTTTGCTCAAGTCAAGTTCCGCTTTACTGTGAAGGCATTTTGTAAACTCGCCTTTTTTTCCAAGAACATAAAGAACGTTGGTCCCTATCCTTGTCATAATTCTCATATTTAAAACCACATATATACTATCTGAAAGTTCAACTCCAATTTTACTAAAAGGCGAACCTATAGGCCCCATCGAGAATGGGATGACATACATCGTGCGACCTTTCATTGATCCTTTAAATATAGCTCCCGCCTTTTTATATGCCTCTTTAGGCGATATCCAATTATTATTAGGCCCTGCATCCCTTTTGTTTTTTGTACATATAAAGGTTAAGTCTTCAGTACGAGCAACATCATTTGGATGGGTTCTATGATACACACAACCAGGTAGTTTCTCTTGATTAAGCTGAATCAATTCGCCGGTTTTAAAGGCCTCTTTCTCAAAATTTTTTTTCTCTTCTTCCGAACCATCACAAACATAAATGTTGTCCGGTTCACAAAGCTCCGCGCACTCTTGTATCCATTTTTTTAATTCTTTATGTTTTATATCGTTTAATTTCATTATAAGATAATTATACCATCAGACCAAAGGATATGGCAAAAAAATCAAGCGTCGGGGTTTATAATTTTATCCAGTCTTTGCTGGTAAGTATGATCTTTATAGGCCCTCTTCTGAGCAGCTTCAGCTATTTTATCTCTTTCTGCCGCATTATTTATATAATGAACAATTTTTTCTTTAAAATCATCAACCCACTTAAAAGAGACTATCTCTTTATTTTCTTCAAAATGAATTTTATAATTGGGTCTTTCATCATCTATTAATTGAAAAGAGGCACAACCTGCAACTTCGAATGTCCTTCCAGATACGCTTGTAGGAATTATTCCTTCTGCATTTCCAGTTTTAAACCTCTCATCAACAGCGGCTCTATGGATATTTAAAACAATTTTTGCGCCGTTATAATACTTCACAGCTTCAGAAGGAGGGACTATATCATCTACAATAAACCGCTCCAATACATCCAATCTTTTTAGTTTCTTCTTCCACAACCAAGGATCTTTTAATGATCCGATAGTCGGTCCGCCACCGATAATTTTCACATTATAATCTTTTAAGAAGTCCGCCACTAAATCAAAGAACTCAACCCTTCGCGGAAAAGGGACACCAACAAAACATATGTCGGATTTATACTTATCATCAACTTCTATTTTCTTGTGCACATCAGGGCTGCATGCTAGAGGCAAGAAAGAAGTGTTTTTTGAGCCTGAATTTTTATGTTTCTCAACACAAGCAGATTCAACCGTATAAACATAGTCGTAAAAGGCGCCCATATTAGAAGTGTTATCTATTTCTTGAGGATCATCCAAAAACCATATAGCAGTTTTAACTTTTATTTCCCTTAATACTTTCAGAACTCTATTTGAAATATTCCCAACAATATGTAAAACCAGATCGGGCTTAAAGTCTAAAACTTCTAGAGGAAGATCAGCGGTAGCGCGGTCTTGAAGCAACATTTTGACTTGTGACTCATTTAATTTTTTTTCTTTGGCATAATTGCCAACATAATGTATCACCATATTGGCACGAGCAAAAACATCAAAGACTTTAACTTCATGCCCCATCACTTTTAAGGTCTTTATAATATAATCATCAATAAAAGCATAAGGCCAAGTCGATCCCCAAAAATGTCCATGAGCACAATAAAGTATTTTCATAATGTGGTCATTTTAACAAACCAAAATATTACTGGCAAGGCAATGTTATAATAGAGAACAAATGAAAATTTTATATGTCACTAATTTCAGGGAAATCGCAAAACATAGCAATGGCTTTATAAGTGATTACTTAAATGATTTATGTTTTTACGGTTTATATGAACTTTTAGAAAAAAACATTATATCAGAATTAATAGACAGCACTGAAATCCCGTCTTTGTATAAAGAATTTAAAGGATTAATCCCGGAAAAGGCTCTTTGGGGAGGCTTTACCTCTTTCTGGCTGATTGATAAACCATTTCAATCTGTTAACAGAAAAGATATAGCACAAAAAATAAAAGATAAATATTTTGACATAATAATATACGGTTCAGTTAAAAGATGCCTTGATTATTATGATTTAGCAAAAGAGATCTATCCTCCAGACAAAATAATACTGCTAGATGGCAACGATGAAACATCTCTTTCCCCCTTATCAGAAAAGCATCCATATTTCAAAAGAGAACTCATGGAAAAAGATTCGTCAGGAAAAAATATACACCCAATATCTTTTTCAATGCCCGCCTGCAAAATAACAAAAAACACAAACACAGTTAAAACACAAAAATATGGAACAGTAATTCCCGGCAAAAAAGAAACATATCTATTTAAACATTCGGAAAAAAAATATTACGAAGATTATAATAAATCATTTTATGGGGTCACCTTCAAAAAAGTCGGATGGGATTGCATGAGACATTATGAAATTCTTGGAAATTATTGTATGCCTTATTTCACAGACTTGGAAAACTGCCCTAAAACCACACTATGGAATTTCCCAAAAAATAAAGTCTTAAAGGCGAGAGAAATTTCAAATTCCAAGCCATTTAAAGGAAAAGAGTATTTTGAATTGCTAAATGAAGTTTTCGAATATACAAAAACAAACCTAACGACAGAAGCTACTGCAAAATATATTCTAGATAAAATACAATAAAACATTGCTATTGCCCCATCTAAGATGTAAAATATTTAAAAATTTATGAAAATTCTTTTTGTCTCACACTATCTTCGTTTAGATGGAGCTCCCATTGCTCTTTTTGAATTAATTAAAGAGCTTACATCAACAAAAAACATAGACATCTCTGTATTGTCATTTTTTGATGGTCCGTTAAAATCCTGGTATGAAAGAATAAAGATATATCCTACGATAAAAAATTATCATGAAACAAACAGAGAAAACATAAAAAACCTGTCAAATTATATCAAGAAAGAAAAATTTGACATTATAGTAGCAAATACTCTGGATACAATCAATTTATGTTATGCTGCCAATATAGTAAAAAAGCCTGTCATTTTATCCGCACATGAAGATTGGCCTCAAGTAAATTTTTCAACGCTCCATTTATTCGCGTTTAAGGTGTCAGATTTAATCCTTTTCTATTCAAGTTCTCAGCAAAAGACTTATAAACCTATTTTAAACGGCATTAAAAACAATGTTGTAACAAACGGGATCTCTTTTGAAAAATTCGCTTTAAAAGTGACAGATGAAGATACAGAAAAAATAAAACTCAAAAACAATCTTCCCACAGACAAAAAGATCATATCTATTGTCGGGACAATATGCTCAAGAAAAAAACAGGATGTTTTTATTCGTGCGGCAAATGAAATTCTAAAACAAAGAAAAGACCTGCTATTTTTAATAGTAGGTTTATATAATGAAAAGGATTTATATTATCAACTTCTAAGAAAATACATAAAAACTGCAAACTTAGAAGACAAAATCCTGTTTTTAGGCTCCAAAGAAAATATGGAAGAGATATATCAGATTTCAGATCTTATTGTAAGCGCGTCTTCAAATGATATCGTACCTAATGTATTAATAGAAGCTTTGGCATCAAAAAAACCGGTTGTAGGCACAAATATAAACTCGATTCCAAAACTGATTCAAAATAATGGCATTATTGTTGAACCAAACGACACAAAACAAATGGAAAAAGCAATATTAGATATCTTAAATGATTATGACTCTTTCAAAGAAGAGGTAAATAAGAATTATTCAAAATTAAAAAGCAGATATGACATAAAAACAAGCGCGAAAGAATTTCTATCCTTTGCGCAAAAAGTAAAATTTAAAGAAAAAAGCTGTGAGGTAAGATTATCAAAAAGTGAAGTAAGTTTTATTGCGAAAAACGGACTATCCTTAAACTACAAAGAGTTCACTCCTCTTATAACGAGAAAAAAATCTTCCGAAATTAACCCCGATTATTCACGGTGAAATCAGAAATCAATAAACTGTGTAAAATTCCTAAAGTATGAACCCCGATTATCATAATCGGGGTTAAATAATCAAACGATTGTACCGCCAAACACAGGATTATAAATTATCTGCGCAGAAAGTTTATCTCTTTCTTGTTGTATAGCTTTTAATTTGTCTATAACAGGTTTCAACATATTGTAAATTTCAGGATCCAGGTCTTTTAATGAATTTAAATTTTGCAAAACATCTTCCAGCTTACCATTAAAATCACCGCCGCCTGATTTTAATGCGTCCAATTTTTCCAAAACCTTACGAAGCTTGTTTTTCTCTGTAAGTTTAGCCTCAGACATCTGCTTTGTAATTTCGGCAATAAGAGAACGCGTCTCTTCAATAATCTTATCAACAGCATCTTTTGGATTCGTATCTTTTATTATCTTCATAATATCATTAATCGCCACATTATTTACCGCCATATTAATCACCTCTTTTAATAAATTAACCCCGATTATTCACGGTCAAACCAGAAATCAACCCCGATTATCATAATCGGGGTTAAACAGCTTCCCTAAATTCATACTCTCTTTTAGGTATCTCAAGATCAAGATTAGACTCCCCTTTTAACCGATTCATAAGTTTCAATATTAAAGATAATCTCTTATCCAAATCAGGCCTATTACTCTCTTTTAAAATAGCCCTCACAGATAAAAACTCATCTTTAGCCGCATTGAGAACTTTAATATTTGCGTTATCTCTTAACGAACTAAATTCTGTGTCACTTAAATCCCAACCAAGCCTTTTAATGTTTTCAAGTATCCCCTTAATCTTATGTTCGATCAATTTAAACGCAGGTCCAGCCAACTCATATAGAGTAGCCCTCTCTTCTAATGCGGATTTCAACATGTCGATGAGTCTCAATCTGGCCAAACCCGTTCCATCTTTTTCTATATTTTTAAATTCATCGCTACTAATTCCAAGCTTTATTAAACCGTTTTTCAATCTCCGTATTTTAAAATAAGTATTCATAATAGATGCTAAATCACCAGAAAGAGCACGATGCATATAAACAGCCCTTAACCTATTAATCAATAAGTCTTTTTCATCATCTTTTGTAAATTCATAAGGGTTTTTCTCTTTTTTATTTTGCGAATCGGAATTTAACCCTCCCCCGCTCAAGGGAATATCTGCGACAAATAATCCAAGATCATGTTTCTTTACTTTCCAGTCTTTTGAAAACTCATTCAAATCAATTCCAACTTTTGATGCCAATTTAATCAACTCTTTGAGTTCTTCTGTGCTTTTTTGAGAAACCTTAGAATCCGAAGAGAGAATTTTGCCCATCAGACTCTCTTCCATCTTATTTTTCGCAAAATCCTTAATCTCTTCTTTTGCTTCTTCTCTGACACCATCAGCCAAAAGCTGTAAAGTCGCATCATCATGAACGCCTTTTTTTAGACTAAAATCCAAAACTTGATTTAACATTTTCTCGTTTATTACAAATTCAATTGTTTTTTTCTTGCTGAGAACCGTATTAAAAAAGGCGTCCCTTATTTGTTGTTTAATTTCAGCGCGCATCGAATTTGTTACAGAAGTTTTTATAGATATAAAATCTTTGGCGGTTAATCCTTTTTCCTGCAACAAAGATTCTATCTTCTCGAGTTTTTTCTTCAACTCCTGCGAATTGCTGACTATATATTGGGCATAGTAAGCGGCATACTCCTTAACAAGACCTTGCGTCTCACTATCTATGTTTATAGCGCTGGCATTGCCTCTATTGCCGTTCTGATCCTGATTGTTATTTAAGTTTTTTGCTTTTTTCAAAACAGTATTTACCTGGACCATATCACTAAAACTCTCATCAGGCGAAAACAATTTTCCAAATTGATCTTCCAGTTCTTTTTTTGCTTTTCCGGAAAACTTCTCGGGATCAAGAGAGACCCCCGTCGCAGCAAGCTGAGAAGCCAAACTCGCAAGAATATCTATCCCAGCCTTGCTGGGATTAATTCCATCTTGAATTAATTTTGAGATATCAGAAGAACTCTGAACTTTATTTTTGCCGGGTTCCTGCCGACCTTTTTTTTCAAGCTCTTTTAACTCAACTGTTACACTATTATTTAAAGCAACCGCCGTCTGTTGAGTCGCTGCATTATCTATAATAGGATTAACGCCCATTTGACTTGTCTCCTTCTATCTCCACACGCAATTTCTCAATTCTACGCAAAACATTTGCATCATGTTTAAATTCATACGCCGCAGTAAAAGTTTCTAAAGCTTCCTTTTTTTGTCCGTTTAAAAGATAAGCATTCGCAAGAAGGAACCTGGGTAAAAACGTATAATCATCAACATTAAAACTTTTCAAAGATTTTTGGGGCAAAACAAGAGTAGACGCGTGCTCAAGTATTTTAATTGCGTAAGGAAGGTTGTTTGTCGATATATATATGCTTCCAATAAGATTAAACGCTTCGGCATTTGTGCTATCTAAATTCAAAACACTCTTTAATTCGGCATAAGCATCTTGGAATTTTTTTTGTTTTACAAGAATTCTTGCTCTTTTAATTCTTGAAGAAATTGCTATGTGATTATTAGGAAGTAGTTTGACAACTTCACCATAACAATCAAAGGCTAAATCAAAACAGCCTGTTTCATAATAATTATTTGCCAGCATAAAATGAAAATAAGGATCATTTGGTTCATCTTGCAGTTTTTTCTTTAATATTCTTAAATTTCTCTCTCTTTTAAGTTTGGTTTTTTCTTCTGACAAATCTGTCCCCCAATGAAAAATTTCAATGCCCCCAAGGAATAAAGAAGAAGAAACAAGCTGATGTGATAAATCATAAACCTGTTCATTAAAAGCCCTTTCAAAATGAATCCCTTTCTTATTTTTAAAACCTTTTAATCTGAAATAAAACTTAGTTCCCTCTTTTTGCCCAAATTTTGCTTCATAAACAGGTAGATAAAAAGCATCTTCTTTGATATCTAATAAAACAGATCGAAGCTTTTGAATTTTTTCTTCCGCAATAAACTCATCAGCATCAACCCATAAAATAAAGTCCCCTGTCGCATATTTTAAAGATTCATTCCTTGCGGCAGAAAAATCATCTGTCCAAGGGAAATGATAAACCATTGCGCCAAACTGCTTTGCAACTTCAATAGTCCCATCTGTTGACCCTGTATCAACCAAAATTATTTCATCTGCTCCCCGGGATAAATCAGGCAGAGTAAGTTTTAATACGTTTTCTTCGTTCTTCACAATCATACAAGCAGAAATTTTCATTTAATCATCTCCAATAGAAACAGAAATCTTATTTTTAGATATTGACTTTTCTATAATACTTTTATCTTTATTCTGCTTTTCTGAACTTTTCTGAAAATACTTATCATATAATTCTCTTAAACGTTCTGCGCGCCTTATATACACTTCCAATTTTTCCATTTTAATCAAGACTTCTTTTTTATCAACTCCAAACATCTGCATCTCATATTCAAGGTTTGAACGCTCAGCATAAAAAGAGAGTATATGTTTTTTTAAACTGTCATATTCCATCTCTTTCAATCTGCTTGGCATAAAATCATCCCTGACACCAACCCTATCAGCCTGCATAAGCAGCTGACTTTCCATCTCTTGAAACACACGCATTTGAGCCTTTATCTTTTTCGCACTCATACAACCTTTGCTCCCGTTACTATGCCAAATAAAACTTTTTCACTCGCAACTTGTTGTAAAGAAGTTTTTATAACTTCAATTTTTTTTCTTCGCGCATCACTTAGCAAGCCTTGTATCTCAATGCCGCTTACTCCAAGTAACCCCATTTGAAAAGAGACAATTCCTATCCCCATTTTTGAAAGTTGAGAAACAAAAAAATTATGGCTGTAAGAATCCATTGCAAGCTTAATAAATTTATTTTTAAGAACTTCAATGGTTCTTTCTCTAAATTTAAGGCTTTTATTTCTAGAGAGCGATTCAATTTCATCTTCTGCCATGGAAGAAGAAATAGCGCTCATATAAACAACATCTTGAAAGCCAATTTTATATGTCTTGGTTCCATCTTTATTGTCAGAGGCCTCCCATACAACAGATGACATATGTTCAGAAGTCTCACTTTGCGTTTTTTCCTCTTCTTTCTGTTTTTGTTGCAAAGCTTTTTGACTGGCATACATCTTTTCCTGTGCCAAAGTAGAAGTAATACTAGCAGCGTCTGTCGTCATTAAGATACACCCCTTCTATATTCAATATATCGGATTAAATGGCCAAAAACTTGCGTGGGAATATTAAAAAAGTTATCGAAGTTATCCTTCTTTTTTGTTTGAATTCTTACGTGATTTTTGCTTTGACTCAAGCTTTTTAAGAAAAGCTTTGTGTTCTCTCGATTTTTTCTCAATGGCCTTTAATTCGTTATTTTTTCTCCTAGCATTAGATTCCATTCTCTTCAAATCCGCTCTCTTTTCTGCTATCTTTTTAACCTTTTGCGCCTCTTCATATGCTTCTCCCCATTGCAAATCCATTTTCATTTCATGATATGCCTGCATCTGTTGTTTATAAACCCGTCTATTTCTCCTGTTAAAAACATTATTAGACATAGTTCTTCCAACGTCTCTATCCCCAAATCTAAAAAGGCCCATAACATCATGTACAAACCAGTTATCGTCAGTAACTACAAGCTTACCATCAACATAACCATTCCCACTCCTACTCCCTATTAGATTAACGCCACTAAGCTGGGAAATAGTATATCTCGGATGAGGATTGGGCGCACTTGTATTAAAGTTTTCACCTACTTCAGCGCTTGCCCAAATAGAGCAGTAAAAATCCCATCCGGCACGTTTCCCCTGTTCATTTCCATCTTTTGTCTGTCTAAGATAAGGCTGCCAATCATAAACATCGCCGTAAGTATAAGAAGTAACATTCCCTTGATCATCTTTAGTACATGTTGCATCAGGATTATTCACGCCAAAATACTCATCAACTAGATTTCCCACCCTCTTTCTATAATCCTCCAAACCAACATGTTTATCTTTCTCCTCATCAAAAAAATCAGATTCATCGACTATAACACTATCCAAATAATTCATGTATTCATGTACATTGCTATATAACCATTCATTAAATCTTATAAAAGCTAATTGGTCTTCTCCTGAAAAAATCCATCCCGGGATTCCACCAAAAGAAGAGGTCGGATCGTAAGAAAAACCGCCATTACTATCATCGTATGGATCTATATCATTTGAATAAGGATCAAACCCATATGCCGGCAAAACTGAACGAAATGAATGTTGTATCTCCAAAAATAACTTCAATAATGAGAGGTTATGAGGATCGGCACGCAACCCTTGATAAATATTATTGCTCCAAGTATCAAAAGCGCTTATAAGAGCCCCATCATTTGGATCAGCTATAAGCTTATTATCAGTATAAGTTATCCTTCCTATATTTGAAGGATTGCCAAAAATTTCAGTCATGGTTTTAAAAATTCTTCTTCTAGATTCAAGGACACCAAGCATCATCTTAAAAGCGCCCTCCCCATGGGAACCTCCCATCCCATCATAAGCAAAAGTCCCTTCATGTTTCCATGAAACTCTCTCTCCGTTTGCATATCCGTCCCCTGTCGATTCACCGCTTAATAAAATATCATCGGCAATATCCTTTGTTCCATGGGTATCCCAATAATTGAGAGTCGCTTTGTCTGTATTATCTTTTTCAAAACCGGACATCACCAACTGGTAAAAACTCCTGTCTCCAAAATTTTTAAGAGTTTGATAAACACTCCCACTTAAAACTTTTAAGGGATCAGATTCATTTTTAACTGTATTTTTATTGTCTTTTCTGCTGTTATAAAGAGTTAAACTTGAGTTCCAAATATCTGAATAATCTTCAGGATCAAATCCAAATAAGTTGCTATAACTTATCGGACGGTCATTAAAAGCTCCCGAATAATCTTCTATAAGATCATAAGCATGCTGTTCTACTCCGGCATATTTATCGTCACCAGTTCCAACTTTAAAATGATTAAATTCAGAAGCCTTTGGATGAAAATTCAAATTCTTAAAAAACGCCCCTTCAAAAAATCCCCAGGGAAGACCATCTCCACTAGTCCTTGGCACCCTATGCCAAGCGCCAAAGTGATCACGAGTATAACCACGCCCGACATATGTAAAATCATCCGTATCATAGTTGGTCGAATTTTCTCCCTCAGGATAATAGGCATCACCACTGAATGGATTATTGGAACGCTCATCATCAGGAAGGCCATCACTCCCTAGAGTATAATAATCGCCAGCAGGGGGATCCCCTTCCCCATCCCAATAAGGTGGGATCTCATCGTTCCCCTCCCAAAAAGGGGACTCTCCCGCGGAACCGAATTCATGCAGCGCCTCTGAAAAATCATCAGATGATTCTCCCGCATAACCACTCTGTTCATATTTTGGTAAAAACTTCATCATCTCCATAAGAAAATTGACACGGCTTCCTATCCATTTAAACGCATCGGGAGATTCATTATTGTGAAGATAAAAACGATAAAAATCAGGATTGTCTACTTTTATAGGCTTTCTTGGTTTTTGAAGAGTTGAACTGTCCCCAAAAAACATCCCATTATATAACATCTATTTTCTCCTTAACCCAGATTATTCACCCCGATTATCATAATCGAGGTTAACTACATCTATAAAGTTCCTAATTTATCTTCAAGTTTACGAACGCTGTTCCAAATATCCAAAATAGCATTATTGGCTTGTTCCAAAACCGACAAACGATCTTGAAGAAGGAGAGAGACAGCCGGAGAATCAATTTCAGCTGCCGTCACTTTAACATTGCCAATGTTCATAGTCTTTGTAGAATCAGGATGCAATGAAAGATCAGCATAAGACTTTAACAGATAAGACATCTCATTGAAAAAAGCTTCTGAAGTGCTTATAACATCAAAATCCGATGAATGTTTTATCTCTTCCGAAGAAGGAGAAACAAATTTAACAGAAAAAGCCATTTCTCATCCACTCCTTATTTTTAATGATTTTTAATATAATTTAATAAAAAATTAAAAGCTTTTAATTTTTTATTAAATCCCGATGATTTATTTCGGGATAAAGTCAAAGGCCCTCCGTTTTATGGGAGGGCCTAGAAAATATTATCCCATTATTCGGTTTGTCTGTTGAGCAGACCTATTCTTTGCAGCTACTACCTGAGCAGCTGTTTGATCTAAAGTGCTCAATTGGTTCATATAATCATCAAGAACCAAGGCTGACGCAGAATTAGTAATATCATCCATCTGAACGCCATTTCCCAAGTCAACCGATACAACAGTAGTATCATTATCCCCAGTTGCTTGTTCCGTGAGCTGATCTGAAATTTGCTGCAGGATATCTTCTCTCTCTCCTTCAGCATACTGAGCAATGCTATACGCGTTCTCAGTAATCGTTGAATTTTCGTCCGGCATATTATTTCACCTCCTTAAAACATAAATATAATCGAAACAAAAACAAAAAAACTTGTACCTCTAAACCAGTAAATTAACATTGGCTCCGCGAATTCCAAATCTCTCTGCCGCTCTAGCAATAAAATCCATTTTACTTTGATCTAGGAGATCTTTTCCCGCCAAATCGTTTAATTTTTCAAACTTAGAAGTCATACCCATAAGAGAAGGATCTCTCATTACATAGTTAACACTGTCAATAACAGTAGAATAAGTGCTATTTTCTGAACCAGAATCCGGAGAGAATTTTGAAGGCATACTGACCGTTGAATTTGTAGTTTCATTTATCATGGCATTATATATATCGGAATTAGAAATAAAAATCTTGCATGAGGAAATTATTATGAGGATTTATCTTTTAGGATCTCTTTGATTTTAGCAAGCCGCTTAAAAATATCATTAATACAATCTTCTTCTTCTTTTATTTTAGGATCTTTTTTCCAATCATCTTCAGCTTTATTTTTACTCATACCCGCGGCATAAGTTTCATTCCCACGAACAACTCTGTCGGTACGCAAAACAAGTTCTTTAAAACTCTCAACAAAACTCTGCCCGCAGGAAACCTGAGCCATATCCTTATTCCCTTTAATTTCCTTGGCATTTAAAGCTGAATTTATTCCACTTATCTCCATTATGCAATCCCCCCTCCCATCATAGAACCAGCTTTTGATTCTATCTTTTGCATAACAACCATTTCCTCATCTCTCTCTTGCTTATACATCTCATACAAATTTTTTTGTCTTCTGTTTTTGTCTTTTAGATTATTATCTACTTTTAAAACAGCGCTCTCTGTGAGTGTGTCTGACGTACTTTTTTTTGCTCCCTTTTGTACCCCATCTTTTTTTGCTCTTTCTATTGTTACTATAATCTTGTTTACAACCTTTGCGGCCTCTTTAACTTTAACTCTTGCTTCATCAACCATTGTCTTTGCTTCTCTTATAAGTTCTTGCGCCTTTTTAATATCTTCTTCTTTAACTAAAGTAGTATTCTTTAATTCAGATAATTTATCATGGGCCTCCATATGCTTCTTTACTGCCTTGCTCCACGCATCCATTGCCTCTTGAAGGAGACTTTTTGCCACCTCAAGCTGGGCTGCAAGCTCGGCAGGCTTTTGTCCCTCACTTGCTAAAACATTTAAGTCTTCTTTCGCGTTTAACATCTTTTGCTCTAATTGAGGCAGGTACCCTTCTCCAACTTTTTGCAAGAATTCACCCATTTTTTGAATAACCTGATCCATCCTTTCTATTAAAACCCTGGTATTCGGACTATTATTCTCTTTACTTTGAATAACTTCTCCCGTGGTAGAACTCTCTTTCGGGGGTACGGGAGGAGGGGCAACAGGATGAGGAATGTTATTTTTCGGGTCTTTTCTGGAAAGAAAAGTGTGAGGAGTCTTCTGTTTTACTGACTCTGCAACATACTCGGCAGAGCTTTTAACACTGTTCCAAATATTTTTTAAAACCTGTTCATTCTGTTGCTCTGTAAGCTCAGAAGCTGTCATGTCAAGTTCGCTTGTACCTGAATTAACAGCGCTTTCAAGCGAGCTGGCTTCCGACTTAGTGACTCCAGTCACCCAGCCTTTTTGAGTGTTTTTTGATCCGTTTCTAATTTCATCTATATACTCAGCCCTACGTTCCATTCTCTCTTCTCTTGCTTTTTTAACACTCTTTCTTGCTCCGTTACTTGCAAATCCGGAATCATAAATTAACCCGGCCAATAAAACAGCACAATTTTCAGCCAGTCCCCCTATAAATTGGTAAAGAGCAAATTGTTGATATTGTTCTATCAATTCTTCACGCTCAGACTGTTTACTCATCAAATTACTTTTTATATTCTCACTATCAGCAGCAGTTTTTCTGTAATTATTGATGCTCTCATCATACAGTTTTGCATCTCCCTTAGAATAAGCTTCTATAGCCGCATTTTTCTGGCTTTCAGCTAAAACCTTCTTATCCGCTAAAACCTTTTCTCCGATTTTACCGCTCTCCACATTATCTTGATACTTTTCTCTTACAACCGTACTTTTGTAAACAAGAACAAGATTGGCAACTGAAACGGTCACCGCGACCAAACTTTGTAGAGTCGCCCGTTTTGCCGCATTCATCTGATTATGAACATCGACAACACTTAAAACATTTTGATAGAGTGTTCCGATATTCGCCATAGCTGCCATCTGTTGTGAAGAAAACAACCCTCTAACATTCCCCACCCTTCCTCCCGCCCCCGACATTATGGAGTGAATGGTCGCCCTCATCTCAGCTTTCGCAGATTTCAGGCTTGCTATTACATCTTTAAGATTGTAAATTTTCTCCATCCTGTGCCTTAATATAGAGATACTCCCTGAATTAATCCCCCATCTACCAGCGCCCACATCCTCTATAAGATCTGTCGAAATATCGCTATATACCTGCATTTCCATTTCATCAATCTTACTCCAGGTTGAATCTGGGGAATCTTCATTTTTTAATTCATTTGCCAATAATTCCGCGTTATAATTATTAACATATTCTTCTCCACGTTTACCACGAATCATATTGATTATTAGATCATATACAGCATTAAATATCCCCATAAGAGGAGACATAAAAGAAAAAGCCCCCTGAGAAATTGTAATTCCGGCGCCAACAGTAGCCGCAACAAGAGCCAAATCAATTCCAAGTTTCCATGCAGCATCAGTTATCTGTTTTTTCGAATCTATATGCCTTCTTTGAACTTCTATCCTCTGTCCTAAAAGTTGAACCAAATCATCAAAAACTTTCATAAACCCCTGAAATTCAGCTTCAGCAACTTCTCTTGCGAGCCCGCCTGAACGCCTGCCTGAAACTCCTGTCATTTCAAGATGAACAAGGTTACGAGCCTCAGATGTTGCCTCAGTTAAAGTAATCAAAATATTTTTAAGATTGGCAATACGCGCCAATGCCATTCTAAGTCTTGCAACATACCCTCCATCCATAGCCCAATATCCGTCACCAACATTTTTGTTAATACCATTTGTCAATAGATCTTCATAAATTTCAGCTTCAAGTCTCCCCAACCGCGCTTCTGTAGTGTTTGGATTATTTCTTCTAAATGCCCTTATATATGCGGGAACACCATCATCTCCATAAGAAGACAAAAAAGAACCCATGGTAAATTCATATAATAAAGTAGAAAGAAAACCCCCTACAGCGCCACCAACTCCCCACCCCACATAAAACAATCTTTCTGAAAGAGTTCTTGCTGCCTCTGTAGCAACTTCTGATCCTGCGTCCGCAGCTCCCTGTGCGACATTCTTACCTTTATCAAAAAGATCTCCCAGAAATCCTCCAAGAGCGGCACATCCAATTTCCATGGCAACAGAAAGGATAAAACCGTTAACAGCGCTTGCCAAACTTTTATCCTTAGCAATCGACATATTCTCAGCAGTTTTGTACTCGTTAAGCATAAAGGTAAAAGTTTCAAGCTTAAATTGAGAGAGACGAAATTCATTTCCAAGCGCGGAATCAAGAAGATAACTAGGTGTTTGATATCCCCCCACTCCCGTCATCTCCATATGGACCAAATTTCTCAGAGAAGCTTTTTCTTTATGAAGAGAAACAATTATTCGTCTGAGATTTTGTATTTTTACAAGCTCCAGCTGAAGCCTTGCTATTTCGGCATAATTAACTACTTTAAAGGTTTCACTTGCCCGATCAGTAAACCAATTTCCAGGATTTACGCCTGACTGCCGCCACCATGAACCAACTCGCCCCTCATCTGTATCTTCATCTTGTATCAGATTTCCATTGTCCTGTCCTATTATCTCTTCCTCCATATTAGCAGCCCCATTCATAGCATCAACAGATGGATTGCCAGTATCTGTATCATAATTTTCCTCTTCATATAACGGGGTATCAGGTTCATACGCATAATCTTCGGCAATTTGGTTTGCATGAATCGCTCCTGCCAATTTAATTCCTGCCGCAGCCAAACCTAGAAGTAAGGTTACAGCAGTCCCAACTCCAGGGATAAAAGCGCAGACCAACCCCGCAAGAGCAAAAATATTTGAAATAACATTATAAACTCTCTGTGTTCTAGCTTTTAGTATTTCACCCTCCAAAAATCTTACATTGTTTTCAAGCTGCATCTTTTGTTGGGTAAGTCTAATATTTGTTTCAAAAAGCATCGTTTTATATTGATTGTCCATCTCCAAAAGTTTATTATCAAGATTGCTTCTGCTCCTCCCTCCGACTCCGGTCATCTCCTTATGTATTAAATTTTTAGCTTCTGATTCAGCATCATGTACAGTATTAATAATATTCCTAACGCTTTGAAGCCCATAAAAACCTTTACGAACAGATGAAAGCTTCTCTTCATCAAGTTCCCAATAATCATTATCCCCACTATAAACAATAGATGGTATTTTAGAAAAACTTACAGTCTCTCTATCTTGTAATGCTCTATAAACAGAATTTGGGTCGTTAGGATCATATTCCATAGGTTTATCTGAATTGACTGTTCTATTTAACAGATCAAGAACCGTTCTCATCGCTCTTAAATATCTGCCAACCGCATCCTGTTGCATTTCAAGTCCAGTAACCGTCTGGCCTCCCCCCGTAAGCATATCTGATGTTGTATTCCCAAAGCCTGAAGTTTGCGCGTTCGCAGCTTCAACATCCGCATCATATCGAGCCTGATTGTAGTCCATCATCTGTTCCATAAGGTCGCCAAAAGCAACAGAGACCATTTTTAAACGATTACTAATCTTGTTGGCCACAATTGTGCCTGTATCTAATCCTCCACCAGCAGGAAGATCCAATAACTCTTCCAGAACACTATCTCGCGATTCTTGTTCCGCCTCCATAATCATCTGATAGAAAACAAGAATCGCGCAAAGCAATCTAACTTTGTCATACCACGCTGTCAATCTATCAACATCAAGAACCATCATTCCATCATCATTATAATAATAGAATTGATCCGAATCATAATTATCAAAGGCGTCATCCAAATCTTCCTCAGCTGCCTGCAAAACATCTGCTGTTGAACTATTTTCATCCAACCCTTCACAATGAGAATAATCATAAACATAAGACATATCCGCATTTTCATAATATTGGTTATGAAGCCATTGATTCGCTTGTTCCGCAGAAGACAAAGTAGAATCGTTATCAGGCGTAAAAGTTTTTACCTTAACCCCATCATCATAAACATATGACCATGTTTCAACATTAGTCTCTGAAACTTCATGCATATTTCCCCTTCCACCAGTATGATGAGTAGTAGTTGTTGTTTCCGTATAATTTACAATGATACATCCGTCATGCTTTTTTGCTTCTGCATCAATGTAAGCCTGAGCATCTGCCTGGCTATCAAATGTATGTTTTGTTCCATCCGGATCTGTAACAACAGTTTCACCTGTATTACCATTTATCTCAACATTATAAGTTGCTTCAAGATTATAATTGTCATCATTAGCTTCTGTTGTACTATTGCTGCTAGTAGGCGCGTTATAAGTCTGAATGCCCGCATCAGAAGGTAGCTCAGGGGTAGTCATAGGTTTAGACTTAGGAGGAACTTCGGATTCAATTGCATACCCAGGTTCATCAACAGGTTGATTGGCAATGTAATTAGAATTTTCTTCCGCAAGATTTACAGAAGAATTATTCTCAATCATTTGAGCGTTTGTGCTGTTTATACTCGCACGAATGCTAGAGATATCTACATGAATAGCAGCTTTAAGTTCTAAAACTTTTACTTCTTCAGCCAACAAATAAGGAGGGGGCGCGCCTGCGCCTGCAAATTCATCACGCTCAAAGTCTTCAGAAAGCCTTCGAGGTTCTAATATTTGATAAAGATGGCTCATCAATTCTTATATCGAAAGAATAAGGATAAAACTTGTATCTTTTTTGTTCTTTTGGAAGGAAATTTTCAGGATTTTTTCAGCTATTTTTTGAGGTTTTCAATTTTATCTTTTAAAGCTTTTTTTGCGTCTTCTAATTCTTTATTTATATCAGTAATTTTGGCATCAAGTATTTTCATTGCCTCTTCTGATTTTTTCTTTATGATGGTATAACGGATAATTTGAAATGTATTATAAGCTATAAAAACAACCGCAATTGTAACAAATACCGTAATCCAATTTATAGAAGATAAAAAAATCATATTTGTCCCCTCATTTTACATAATCATGTCATATTGTCAACCGGATGAGTAATGACTGTCTCCTTTTCATCTTTTTTAATAAGAGTATGCGAATCTTCCTTGGCAAAACCAAGCAACTTGGCAATTTTATCTAATATACTTTCAGTTCCACGAGACCTCTTCCCCTTTGTAAATTCAAAGATGTCAACAGGATCTCCTTCAGGCGTCATCCTATTAAAAGCATTTCCCTGAAGAACAGTATTTACATCAGAAGTCAATTTGTCCACTTTTTCCGGAAGCTTAGTATCATATCTCTTTCCATTGCTGGTGCTTCCACTTTTAGGACTCAATGAAGCTGCAGGTGTATATACCATTTTTAAATTCACCCCCCAGGTTTAGTATTTAGTAATTTGTAGTTTGTAATTTGCAAAGACAAAAAAACAAAATACAAATTACAATCGTCAATCGTCACTTACCGAAATATCCTCCTCCCCTGGATCAATAGGCTCGCTCGGCACATCAGTTGTACTTGTCGCACCACTACCTCCTACTATTTGAACGGTTTTTGTCTTATACATATTCAACGTATCTACAACCCAATCAATGCCATTTGCTTTGTAACCATTCAAAATTAAAGCGAGGACATCTTCTCCTTCGTGAGTCTTCGCGTTAGCATCAAAATCTACAGCATCAATTCTACCCGCCACCCCTTCTTTTTTGGCCCATTTTCTAAATTCTCTTAAATCTTTCTGTGATCCCAGCAACCCGTCAAAATCACTATTTAATTTTAAATAATCTGCCATATAATCTTTATCAAGATAATATCTTTCAAGAATTGAAGAAAAACGGCATGCCGTCCAACCATCAGAAAGCAAAAGTTTATTCATTTTATCATACCCAATTAATTTGCCTCCATCTTTCAGGAAATGATTAAGCAAACCCATTGTAAATATCTCCCACCCCTTGGCATCAAGATCTGAAAACCCTTCTACTTTTTTATCTTTGGAAGATACTTGCGCATAATAAAAAGCCCGAGCAATATATTGATTATAGTCTTCTGAACCTTCTGTAAGCATTGTATCTCGCCAATTCATCTCCCTTACACCTGAAGCTAAAGTCTTAGGAGCAACAATTAAAAGCATCTTACTTTCCGCTAAAGCCTTAAAAGAATATTCCCCTGTCATGCTCATAGAATCTAAAACATGATTTAAAATCTCTAAGAGCTCATCTTTATTTTCTATGACACCTTTTCCCATGGTAATTTCATGCCAAAATATTTTAGAGACATCCACCCCCAGCAATTTATTAAATTCTTCTTTACTCATCCCATCAGCCGAAAAAGATTTATCCAAATGTCCATAAACAATATGTTCATGAAATATTCTATCTTCTCTAACCTCTACACATCGCTGAAAAATAAGACTATCAACTGTTTGAGGAAGTGTCATTTTACCTTCAGAAGGAACCATATCTTGAGCGTCAGGCATCGGGAGACCATCTTCAACAGTTTGAGAGCCCGAAGTTTGTGTCGGTTCTATTTCGCCTGGCTGCTCCGAAGCTTGCGCGGCGGACGAAGAGATAGAGACTCTCTCTGTAGCATCTAATTGAGTTCTTTTAAAGCCCCCAAAAGGATTTAGCTGCGTAAAAACACCCCTAATACTAGCTCTATCAACAGGAGTTAAGCTCAAGAGAAAAACCTCCTCAGATTATATATAATATAAGTTCTCACACTTTATATGTCGAAGTAACTTATAAAAATCTTGCATTGAAAACTTAAAAAACTTAACCTTAATTATTAACCCCAATTATGATAATCGGGGTTAAGATGGATCCCCGCTTTCGCGGGGATGACAAATAGCAAAAACTGTCATTAACGCAAAAGCCCATATTGCACAAAAATCTTTCATTTGATACAATTTGAAGCAGATGGATCTTTTTTCTAAACCGACTGATTTTAGTAACCTTCCCTATAATGAAGCTGAAAAGATTTGCCAAAGCTGCACTAAATGTCCTTTATCTCAGGGTCGCACAAAAGTAGTTTTTGGCAATGGTCCGGTACCCTGTGATTTAATGCTTATCGGTGAAGCCCCCGGCGCTGACGAAGATATTCAAGGGCTTCCGTTTGTAGGAAGGGCTGGGAGGTTATTAACGCAAATTCTAGAATCTGTAGGCATTAAACGACCCGATGATATCTATATAGCAAATACAGTTAAATGCAGGCCGCCAGACAACCGAGCCCCCTTCGCCTCCGAACAAGAGGCATGCGCTCCCTATCTTCAGGCTCAGATATTCCAGTATATAAAGCCCAAAATCATTTTACTTGCCGGGACTCCGGCTGTAAAAGCTATTTTAAAGATAGATGAACCTATAACGCAAATAAGAGGAAAATGGAGAAAACTTCCCGGAACAGACATTGATGTCATGCCTCTTTTTCATCCGGCATATTTACTTCGCAACCCTAGGAAAGAAAAGGGATCGCCAAAATGGTTAACATGGCAGGATATGCAGGAAGTAAAAAATGCTTTGGGTTTTATTCAAAAAGTCCGTGAGTTAGACAAACCTTAATGCCACAAGAAGTACGTCTTCAAAAATATATTGCCGAATGCGGAATAGCCTCGCGAAGAGGAGCGGAAAAACTTATTACCTCCGGCAAAGTAAAAGTAAACGGAGAAATCATAAAAAAACTGGGATCAAAAATAGACCCATCTAAAGACAAAATTATAATTGATAACAAAAATATTCAAAAACAGGAAGAGAAAATCTACATAAAACTTTATAAACCAAAAGGATACATAAGTTCATGCAAAAGACATACCGGAGAAAGAACAGTACTTGATCTTATAAAAAATATCCCTGCCCGGCTATATCCCGTAGGTCGCCTTGATAAAGAATCTGAAGGATTAATAATCCTCACAAATGACGGAAAACTTGCACACAAACTAATGCATCCAAGATATGAACATGAAAAAGAATATGAGGTTACAGTTGAAAAAGAATTGTCTGATCAGGAAATCAAAAAACTTGAGGACGGAATTATAATAGATGGGAGAAAAACACTCCCAACAAAGTTAAAAACAATCACCAATAAAAAATTTAATATTATCCTAAGAGAAGGGAAAAAAAGACAGATCAGAAAAATGGTATCGGCAGTCAAAAACAATGTAATCACTTTAAAAAGAGTTAGAATCGAAAATATAACACTTGGAACTTTGTCTCCCGGAGAATATGAATATTTTTCCTCAAAAAACTTTTTGACCCCCAAAAGAAATATAATTAAACAAAATTTGACAGACATCGTATAATTTAATTTATGCAAGATCTACTTGAAGACAGAGAATTTCAAAGATTGGAAAAACTTTTTCCTTTTCTTTCTAGAGCCAGGGAACATATAGTTCAACTTGAAAAAGAAAAATATGTTATTGTAGATATAGAAACCACAGGACTTGATCCGTCAATAAACGAAATAATAGAAATAGGCGCGCTTAAAATAGAAAATGGAGAGATAAAAGATATTTTTAACCACCTGATTAATCCAAAATCTCAAATCAGCCCGCAAATTGAACAACTGACAGGAATAAACCAAGAAATGGTAGCAGAGCATCCAAAAATAGAGGAAATAGCCCCTAAGTTTTTAAGTTTTATAGAAGATGATATGCTTGTCGCGCATAACACGGATTTTGATATCCCTTTTTTAAAACATCACAGCAAAAAAAAATTCTCCAACATCCTCATTTGCACTCTTAAATTATCAAGAAAATATCTTATTAACCTTTCTAACCACAAATTACACACCGTCGCATCCTATTTCGGGATTAAAGGTTTAAACCAGCATCGGGCGTTGGGAGACGTTGAAACAACCTATCAATTATGGATGAAAATGATCCCTTTTTTAAGAGATAAAGGGATATATACTAAAGAAGATTTGCAAAAAGCTCTTACATAAAATACAATAACAACAAAAGAGAGAAAGGCCCTTAAAGTAATTCAAGGGATCAAAAAACAAAGAAAGAAGGGAAAAATGGATTTCATACAAGACATTTGGAATAAAGCTAAACGATCAACAAAAAAAATAGCCCTCCCCGAATCAGAAGATATTAGAATATTAAAAGCTTCAGAGCTTATAACGAAAAGCCGATTGGCAAAAATAATTTTAATTGGTGACGAAAACAAAATTAAAGAAAATGCTGCGGCAAACAACATAGACTTAACAGGCATTGAGTTCATAGTTCCTGCAAACTATCCAAGGATCAAAGAATTTGCAAGAAAATTTCAGATTAAACTTGAAAAAAAAGGAATGACAGAAGAAAAGGCTTATGAAATATTAACCACAGATTATCCTTTTTTTGCCGGCATGCTTGTAGATTGCGGGGAAGCAGATGGCATGGTATCCGGCGCTAACCATCCAACATCACATACAATAAAAGCAGCAATTCAATGCGTCGGAACAAAAGAAAACAGCTCCATAATATCAAGTTTTTTTGTTATGCTTTTGCAAAATAAAGAATTTGGAGAAGAAGGACTTTTGTTTTACGCTGATTGCGGTGTTATGCCAAACCCTACCTCGCAAGAATTAGCTCAAATCGCGATACAAACAGCTGAGTCTTTCTCAAAATTAATAGGAACAACGCCTCAAGTAGCCATGCTATCTTTCTCAACTATGGGATCTGCCAACCATCCTGATGTTGACAAGGTAACAAATGCCACACAAATAGCCAAAAAAATGAATGAAGATCTACTTATTGACGGACCACTACAAGCAGACGCAGCCTTGATTAAATCGATAGCAAATAAAAAATCTCCGGAAAGCCCCGTCGCTGGGACAGCAAATGTTTTGATATTCCCTGATCTTGATGCAGGGAACATAAGCTACAAATTAACCCAAAGGTTAGCCGGAGCTGTAGCTTTAGGCCCTATATTTCAAGGGACAAAAAAACCTGTGAACGACTTATCACGAGGTTGCTCAGTAGAAGACATTATCAATATAACAGTAATAACAGCAATCCAGGCCCTATAAAAAATGGAAAAGCTATTAACATTAGCAAAGCAAAAAGAGTCAGAAATAGAAATATTTAAAACAGTATCTTACTTGACATCCATAGATATTTTAAACGGTCACATTGAATCAATGGACAACTCCTATGAAGGCGGCATTTCCTTTCGTGTAATAAAAAACAATAAGATGGGCTTTGCCTATACAACTAATTTTGATGAAGATGATCTTGAAACAATCTTGGAAGAAGCCATATCAAACGCGGAAAACAGCCATGAAGATAAAAATCAAACAATTTCTCTGTTACCAAAAGAATTTAAAAATATTAAAACCTATAATAGAGAGATAGAAGAACTTGCAACTCAGGATAAAATAACTTTAGCACTAAAAACAGAAGAATTTGCATACAAACAAGACAAAAGGATTAAAAAAACAGAAAAAACATCTTATATCGAGACCCAAACAAAAACAACAATTATAAATTCAAATGGCATCAATTCATCTTACAATGCCAACTATTATGGCCTTATGTGCGACATAATAGCAGAAGAAAACGGAATGCAAGAAAGTGGATCTTATTTTAAAATCATAAAAGATATAGATAAAAATTTAAGTGAAGAAGTAGGAACAAATGCGGCCAAAAAAGCATGTGAACTTTTAAATGCAAAAACAATATCCCCGCAAAAAATCCCTCTTGTTTTTGACCCTAAAGTTGGAGCGCAATTACTTGAAGCAATCTCTCATTTGTTTTCCGCAGATGAAGCGCAAAAAGGGAAATCCCTTTTAGCGAAAAAAATGAACCAAAATATTGGTTCTTCTATTTTACATATTATTGATGATGGGAAAATGAAAAACGGATTAAGCAGCAGCCCTTTTGATGATGAAGGGACTCCCACACAAGAAACAATTCTGGTTGAAAGCGGGAAACTTATACAATTTTTGCACAATAATTACACAGCAAAAAAAGAAGGGAAACAATCAACAGGCAACGGGAAAAGGGCATCCTATAAATTTCTCCCCGATGTGGCGCCGACTAATATTTTTATAAAAGAGGGAGAAATAGGCCCTCAAGAAATTATATCTAAAATCAAAAATGGATTATTTGTAACACGTGTTATGGGAATGCATACCATCAACCCTATTTCCGGAGACTTTTCAATCGGAGCCGCAGGCATAATGATAGAAAACGGAGAAAAAACATTTCCTGTTCGGGGAATAACAATCGCCGGAAACCTACTTGAGCTATTAAATTCAATCGAAACGATAGGTGACGATTTAGAATTTTTCCCCTCCTCTTCAAACCTAGGAAGCCCCACCCTTTTAATTAACAATATAGCAATAAGCGGTTAATGCATTCCAGATTTTTAGTCATGTAAATTAACCCCGATTATAAACTCCAATTAGGATAATCGGGGTTAATACCTCGAGTAAATATTTGTTGGTTATTGATCCTGACGGCCTTGTTGCGTAATGATAGTTTTTGCAATTTGTCATCCCCGCGAAAGCGGGGATCCATCTTGTTTTTTGAGAAATAGATTCCCGTTTTCACGGGAATGACCATTACGCAACAGTTCCCTGACGTAAATAATCGAAGTTAATACACTTTCCTTAAGGCCGCAAGGCTTCCTCCCAGCAAAAGAGAAATATCCATCTTATCCATATTTAATCTTACATATCTCTGGTTTGTAAAAGAGGTGGCTTTTAAATTAATTTCATCCAAAGCTTTAATATAATCGTCACTAAACAAATTTCTAAATCTCCTGCTTTTTAACATGTAAGCTGCCAAGCCTTCCGGAAAATTTAGATATGGTTCTTTGGGTTTACAATCAATAACAACAAAATTCGTATTCACGGGAACTTTCTCAATTAATTCATCTACCCATCGTTTTACACTACAGGAATCTGTCCCCCACCCCAAAAGATATCCTATAGTAAATCTAAGAAAAATAACATCAAAAGGCCTTACAAATCTATTTAAAATATCAAAAAAGCCTTGTTCTAACACATTAGCTCTTTCATGCGTTATCTTGCAACCCTTAAACAATTTATCCGCTAAAAGTAGCTCTTTTCCTGGCTCATCTATTACTCCCATTCTATTGACTGCCCGGCATAAATCCTCAAAAAAATTATGGATGGCAGTTCCATCTATCCTCCTATCAAAAGTCCACATCTGATCAACAAAATACCCCGGAAAGAGATCAAAACCGGAAAGAACATTAAAAAGCCTTGTTCTTCTATTTAAAACTCCCAAACTATCCAAAAACTTCAACTGATGAAAATAAAACTTAATATAATCAAGTTCGTTTTCTCCGTATATATTTTTTTTCATCTGAACACACAAAGACTTAGGACTTTCAGAAAATCTTTTTAACAAAAAACCATCACAAATCCCCTGATTTACCGGTTTAAAACGGAACTCTATTTGTGTCATATATAAACCCCTGATAAATAAGATCTTTCGTTTATCTGTAAACAAAAATTTCACTCGAATTTTTTGTTGTCCCATGGTATAGTAATTTAAAAAATAAAAAGGAGCAAATATCATGGTAGCAGAAAGATCCGAATATAAGGGAAAACCTCTTCTTGTTTTAAAAAGAAGCGAAGATGAAAAGTTTCCATTTTCATTTGGAATTACAAAGGCAAAAATGATTCTCGATCACGTAGAAGAGATAAGAAAATTTGTAGAGGAGAACGATAGGCCTAAGCAATAATTTATTATATATCAAGCAAATAAGCGTTATCTCTCAGCCATTTTCTTGCCTGTTTAAAGTTGGGAAATAATTCAGAAACTTTATGCCAGAATCTTTTTGAATGATTTTTTTCGACAAGGTGCATTAGCTCATGGACAACAACATAATTAATAATATCTTGTGGCGCCATAATCAAACGCCAATTAAAGTTAAGATTCCCTTTTGCACTGCAAGATCCTAAACGACATCGACCACTTGAAAGCCTGACCTTTTTATATCTTAAGTTTCTTAAAAAAGCATATTGCTCAACACTTTTTTTTATTTCGGAAAGGGCATTCTCTTTGTACCATTTAACAAACAAATCCCTTGCATAATCAACATAACTTGAAGACAAAAAAAAGTCCTCTTTAAATTCAAAAGGAGATGAAAGATCAGTTACTATATTTAATTTATAAATTTTCCCAAGATAAAGAAATCCTTCCCCCTGAACAAACTCTCTTTGAATTTTTGAATTATTCCTCTGCCTTACTAAATACTGCTTTCTTTTAATCCATTCTATTTTTTTATTTACAAAATCCCAAACAATTTCATCGGGTACGTTGCAAGGCGCCTTTACTACAATTTCAGCTTTTTTATTTATTTCAATAGCAATAGTTTTGCGTTTTGATTTTATAATTTTTGAAACTTTAATTACGTCCATTTTCAATGTTTACGAAATTATTCCTTTTATTTGTCACTATCAAATTACTGTAATAAACTTCTCAACTTTTTATAAGCATTAAAAACATTCAAACGATGTTCTAAATCCCCTGCTACCAAGCCAAATCTTTCATTTTGCTTGCTTTCAAATGTATCAAAAGGAAATTTATCAACCTCTTTTAACAATGAAGATTTCTCTTCGGGAGAGACTTTGGATATTATATTGTTTAATAAAACTATGGACGCGTCAAACGATGCCCACGCCTTACTTTGCGCTGCCATCTCTTTATCGCTAATCTCAAAGAACTCCATATAATCCACTTTGCCGGAATCTTGATCTTTTTCAAGTTTTTTCATTCGCAATCTTGACTCAACAACAATATCCAAAGCGTTATAAATTTTTTCAGCAACTTCCTTAACATAGGGGTCTTTTGAATGTAAATAACCTGAGATTTTGTCCTTTGCTTCTTTTATCTTTCCACTTCTCTCTTCTGTCATCTGGTCAATTTCTTTTAAGGTATAATTCCCCTGTCCAAATCCGGATAAAGCATAGTCAGAAAGATTAAGAACTTTAATAACATCTTCTGTAAACTTATACTCCAAAGATCCACCACCAGAACACCCAACCAACAAAGAAATAAAAAAAACAAAAAGAGACAAAAATACAATTTTCTTCATACAAACAACCCCCTATTTGCCAATTTGTTATCATTCCAAAAACTTAGGATTAACCATATTTAATTTTTAAGTAAATTAAATATCCAATCAACAATAATGTTACAGAATTTGCCAAAATTATAGGCAAAGAAAAAAGCAATATACCGTAAACCAACCAAAGAATTAAACCAACGGAAAGAACAATACACATCATAAAAGAGATATCTTTTGTATGCTTTGTTTTATAAGCCTTTATAACCTGAGGTAAAAAGGCGCTCGTTGTTAATACCGCAGCTACTATTCCTATCCAAAAAATATAATTCATAGACAAATTATTTTTTTACAAATCAGCATTTAATTTATAAATTAACATATTGTGTCAATATGTCAAGAAAAAGTTTATTAACCCCGATTATTCACCCCAGAATCAATAACCAACAAATTGTCAAACATTACTTACGGTATGAATAATCGGGGTTAATGACAGTAGGCTAAATCAAAAAGCTCTAAAAATTGGTTTAAAAAAATTTCCGGATCTATCTCTTTACCTGTCAACAATGTAACCGAAGTTGCAAGAAACCCCTCTGGAAAACTTAAAATATTTAAGTTAATGCCAACTCCTATGATAAGCCCCTCTTTTGTTTTTTCCGTCAAAATACCGCAAATTTTCATATTTGCCACAAAAACATCGTTAGGCAATTTAATCTCAGCTGTAATATTATATTTGGAAAGAAGATCAACAACAACATCCGCTACAAGTTTAGTAATAAATAAAATATCTTTAACAGGTTTTGTAGGTTTTAAAATAAGTGAAAAATAAAGCCCCCCACTAGGAGAATACCACTTATTTCCAGGTTTACCCCTCCCCATAGTCTGTTTTTCAGCCCAAACCACAGTCCCCTCATCCACTTTAAAGGCTTTGCGTTTGGCTTCATCTTGTGTTGAATCTAAAATTTTTAATTTTATAATATTGTAATTCACATCAAAAATTTTTAAAGGTAGATAACAACAAATTTTAGCGTTAAGGCCGATTAATATCTATAATCGGTTTAGATTTTGCGAAATGTCACCCTGAGCCCTTCGATAAACTCAGGGCAAGCTTTGTCGAAGGGTGCGAAAGCCTTAAAATTACAGTTTATCAAAACCGTCTAAAACTTATAAATTAACCCCATAGCAGCTAGATCTGTAGTCTCTCCGACTGTAGGATCTTGCTCAACGCGATAAAAAGTATCTAGGGTAGTTAGCGGCGCTATTTCGTATGCAAAACCGACCTGACCTGTGGCCCTGGACTTAGCTTTGTCTGATCCATACCCATAATCAGGAGAGAGTCTTAAATCGCCTTTACCTTGAAATTCAAGCTTATCCCCCAATTTTTGAGAAACCAAACCACCAAAGTTAACAGTAGAAGATTCTAATGGTCTGTTAAAGAAATCAAATCCGGCAGCATCAAAAACTTCAGCAGCAAAAGAGCTGGGTATAAATAAAGCCCCCACTTTTGATCCTTTGAACACCACATTGGTTCCACTATTTAAAACATTAGCAACTGACAATTCTCCCCCCACCATCCATCCTTTAGAATCTGTAGAAGTAAGCCCCAATTTTGTTTTTATACCAATATTATCTGAAATAGAAGTAGCAAGATCAATTATCCCTCTTGTCTCTACGCCTTCAGTTCCATGCTTTTGGAGATAATCTCCGCTGGCTTTGACCTTAAGTACTTCTAATAATGGAACACCTGTCAAATTATAAGCAATAGATCCTGTAAAATCGCTGGTTAAAGAAGCTCCGGCATTGGTTTTTAACGCCTGTTTATACCCACCTAAAACATCAAATCCCAACAAATTTGTCCCCACATACACCCCGGAATCCGGCCTCAAATATGTATATCCGGTTTCAGAAGGGATAAAACCGGTAGAATCAACGTGCCGAATATTCCCAGGCCCCATTGCAAATGTCAAATCAAGATTATTTTCAAGACCAAAATCAGAAAGGATTGTATCTACAGGATCAATTTTGACCGTCCCAACAACATCAATAATCTCTTTTGCCAAATCTCTGGTAGTTCCGTCAAACCCGGAATCCATGGTATCAAACCCAACCTTTAAATTGGTTGAATCGTTGAGATCATAATCAATATTGGTTTTTAAACGATAAACCATAATTGGCCCGCGGCCGTTGACTCCTCCGGTTGCCAAAAGATTTGACACTTTGGAAAACATTTCATACTCACCTGTAATTGGAATACTCCCACCTTTACGAACCTTTGCTATTTCATTTTTGAGGCTGTTTAATTCAGATTGAATGCTTGTAACATCCATCTCCGGAAGTTTCTCCGCAAGCTTGGCGATAAGAATTGCCGTTTCATATCTTGTAATATTGTTTTTCCCGCGAAAAGTACCGTCAGGGTAACCACTCGTTACACCTAAACGGACTAAATCATAAACAGAACTTGCCGCCCAATGATCGGCAGGAAGATCTTTAAACTTTACCTCCGCATAACAAGAACCAGAGATTAACAAAATTAAAATTAAAAGAGTAAGACCCCTTATCATTAAATTTTTTGCCATATTATCCTCCTAAATATTCAAATCCAGATTATTAGATCAGGTATAAAGGCTAACACACACTAAAACGTTTTGTCAAGACGCCGTGAATAAGGTATAATCTAATTCAAAACAATGAAACTCGCATTAGGATTTTTTTCGGCTTTTTTTGTAGGTTCAGGGCAAATATTAAAGGGGGAGACAGAAAAAGGGCTCAAATTCATGTTGACCTTTTATTTTGGTATCCCTACCCTTCTATATGTAACTCTGGCTTTTTCCGGTGAAGTTTTTCTTATCGCATTTGGTATTGCAATTATATTTATCATTCTATTTTGGGCATATAATGTATGGGACGCTACAAAAATAAACAACAAAACTCCTTTAGCAAACTTAAATCACAAACAAAAATATCAGGAAGAGACAGATTAACCATGAAACAAGCAGTTATAATTATAGCAAAACAAGGATTTAGAGACGAAGAATACAAAAACCCTAAAGAAGTATTAACAAACAATGGCATTAAAGTAATTACCGCTTCAACAGAAACAGGTCAAGCTATAGGAAAACTCGGAATGGAGACGAACGTAGATATAAATTTACAAAGTTTAAATGTCGCGGAATACGACGCTGTAATATTTGTCGGCGGCCCTGGATCATACAATCTTTTTGACAATCAGGAAGCGCACAAAATCGTAAAAGAGGCTCTGGAAAAGAATAAGGTCTTAGGAGCAATTTGCGCGGCCGTAGGAATTTTGGCAACGGCAGGAATTTTGAAAAATAAAAAGGTGACATCTTTTTCAGGTGTTGCCGATCTTATAAAGAGCAAAGGAGCAATTTATACAGGGAGAGGAGTAGAAAAAGACGGAAACATTATAACAGCCGATGGGCCACAAAGCGCCACATTATTCGGAGAAAAAATACTTAGAAAAATAAGCACTTTTTGATTTCTTATTTCCTTTTCCATCTCTTAAATATCTTCAAAGCTATACGACTGCACAGGTTCAGACCAACGATCAGTTATTCTTCTAAGCTCCTTAACCACATTAGACATCTTAGTATCCATATCTCCGCTACCTATTAAACTTTTTCCACCCTTGTTAGGATCCACCCTAAGATCTCGAAGTCTTGAAATTTCTGGAGGAATTCCTACACAGTTTCTAAACATCAAAGGAGCACAAATTGTCCCTTCAGGAAGTTGAGAGGTAAACATTGCAAGTCTAGTTCCAAATTCAGCCAGCAAATTAGAAGAAAGAACAGGAACAACAATTCTCTTGGAAAAACGGGTTGAAGTAAGATATATTGAAAAAAGAGAGTCAACAGAAAGCAATATAGAAGTTTCTTGGGAAGGATCTGATGATGATATATCAATTCTTTCAACCTGCCCTGTTACTCTATCAGGCAAATAAAATCTTAATAATTCCATATCTGTGCTAAAAGTAGAACACCTTAAAAAAGCCTTTAAATGATTTAAAGCAGAGCTATCAAAACTCTCCATATCTCTAGTTTGAATCAAAAACCATATCTGCGGAGTTTCAATCTTAGGCAAACTGCCAGCTACAGCAGATACAGGCTGGGCGCTCGCTGTTCCACTTACTGTACCCTGATTTACTGCTGATGCCTCTCTTGGCAACTGACCTTTCAATATAGATTCAATAGATCCATTATTAACTGCTTGAATAAGGCGAGTTCTTATAAGAGGAAAACCGAAATTTTGCAGTCTGCTTATTAATCCATCAGATGGATTTGCCTGTTCCCTCTTCACATCTGCCAATAATGTTCGTAAATCTTCACGAGAAACACTTTTTGATAAATTAAACGAAACAACTTTTCTTTTAAACATTTTTTAATCTCACTCCTATAGTTTTATTTCGAACAAATTTTTAATATATTTCACACTTTTTTTATCCAAATTTATGCTAATATTTTAAGCAGAATATATGCAAAACAACGAAATTGCCAAAATATTTTGGGAAATCGCTGAACTTCTTGAGTTAAAAGAGGAGAATCGTTTTAAGATCCACGCGTATCAAAACGCCGCGCGAAATATTGAGAACCTCCCCCACCATCTTGATGAAATCTACAAAAAACAAGGATTAAAAGGTCTAAAAGAACTGGAAGGTGTAGGAGAATCGATTGCGCATAAAATTGAAGAGTATATAAAACATAAGAAAGTTAAAAAACATCAGGACTTATTGAAAGAATTTCCCAAAGGATTTCTTGCTCTCATTAACATCCCCGGTATGGGACCAAAAACAGCAATGAAACTTCACAAAGAGCTCAAGATTAATTCCATGGACGATCTTGAACGTGCGATCAAAAAAGGTTTTCTGAAAGATTTGCCGGGATTTAAAGAGAAAAAACAAGAGAATATTAAAAAAGGGATAGAACTTAAAAAGAGGAGCCATGGCCGTTTTTTGATTTCAGACGCGGATGAACTCGCACAAACGCTTACCTTACAGCTTGCAAACTTAAAAGAGATAAAAAAGCTTACAGTTGCAGGCTCTCTCAGGCGAAGGGAAGAGACAATCGGAGATATAGATATTCTCGTAATTTCGGAGAGACCCAAAGCAGTGATGGATTATTTTACAAAACTTGCGCAAGTAAAAAGAATTCTGGCAAAAGGAGAGACAAAATCATCCGTAATTTTAAACAATGACATGCAGGCTGATCTGCGGGTTTTAAAGCCCGATGAATTCGGATCCGCCCTCCACTATTTTACGGGGAATAAACAGCACAATATAAAAATACGGGAGCTTGCAATAAAAAAAGGACTCAAGGTTTCAGAGTATGGCCTCTTTAAAAAAGACAAAAAGATTGCGGGAAGAACCGAGGAAGAACTCTTTGAGGCGTTGGGACTTAACTATATTCCTCCTGAACTGCGGGCGGGAGAAGATGAGCTTGAAATAGCAAAAGACAAAAAGATCCCGAGGCTGATCGAGTTATTCGATATAAAAGGCGATCTGCAGATGCATTCCAAACATTCCGACGGAAAAAACCCCATAGAAGAGATGGCAGAATACGCCAAAAAACTCGGTTATTTATATATTGCAATTACCGACCATTCAAAATCACAAAGAATAGCCCACGGACAAACAGAAAGAGAAATTTTAAAAGCTTTTAAAGAAATTGACAAGATAAATGCAAGGATTAAAGGATTAAAAGTATTAAAGGGGGTTGAAGTAGACATCCTTCCTGATGGATATCTTGATTTTAAAGACGAGATACTTAAAGAGTGTGATGTCGTTTTGGCCGCTGTCCATTCCGTCTTTAAAATGCCGCAGGATAAAATGACAAAGAGGATTATAAAAGCCATGCAGAACAGATATGTAAACATTCTGGCCCACCCCACGGGACGCCTTATCAACGAAAGAGAACCTTACAATGTTAATGTAGAAGAGATGTTAAAAGCGGCCGCTGATACGGGAACTTTTATGGAGATAAATGCCCATCCCAAAAGGCTTGATTTAAAAGATACGCATATCAAAATGGCAAAGGAGATGGGGATTTTATTCGCAATAAATACAGATTCCCATGCAACTTTTTCTCTTGAAAATATGAAGTTTGGAGTTTCGATGGCGAGGCGGGGATGGATAGAAAAAAAAGATGTTATAAACACACTTACCATAAATAAACTGATGAAGAAACTTTATCAAAAAAGATAAATTATCCTCCCAAAAAGATCATAGCGTGACGAAAAAAGATATTTAAAAAACCAATTTAATACTGTAAACTATTTAATATAGGGGTGATTTAAATGGATAAGTATGTTTGTAAAGTTTGCGGATATGTTTATGACCCTGAAAAAGGAGATCCTGATGGTGGGATATCCCCAAGAACCGCTTTTGAGCAGATTCCGGATACGTGGGTATGTCCAGTTTGCGGAGCGGATAAATCTCAATTTGAAAAGGTGATATAGAGATGAAAGAACAAGAAATAAAAAAAGATATACATTATGTAGGAGCTCCCGATTCCGAAAGAGGGCTTTTTGATGAATTAATCCCCCTCCCCGACGGGACAAGCTATAACGCTTATCTTATAAAAGGGAGTGAAAAAACAGCCCTTTTAGATACTGTCGATCCTTCAAAAGAAAAAATCTTAATAGAAAATTTAAAAAAACTAAAAATAGACCACATCGATTATATCGTCTCTCATCACTGTGAACAGGACCATTCAGGATCTATTCCGACAATCCTAGAAATTTATAAAGAGGCAAAAGTTGTAACAAATCCAAAATGCAAGGTTATGTTAATTGACCATCTATCTATTCCTGAAGAAAAATTTATTGCGATAAATGACAGAGAGACAATTTCTATCGGAGGAAAAACATTAGAGTTTATTTATATTCCTTGGGTACACTGGCCGGAAACCATGTCTACATATATAAAAGAAGATAAAATTCTGTTTTCTTGTGATTTTTTTGGTTCACACATAGGGATAGGAGATATATTCATAAACGACGAAAAACATGTATATAATTCAGCAAAAAGATATTATGCAGAAATTATGATGCCTTTTAGAACCAATATAAAAAACAACCTGGAAAAGATTAAGGATCTGGAAATAGAGATGATATGCCCAAGCCATGGGCCTGTATATACAAAGCCTTCATTTATAATCGATGCCTATAAAGACTGGATTTCCGACACAACAAAAAATGAAGTAGTTATCCCTTATGTTTCAATGCATGGGAGTACATCGATAATGGCAGATTATCTGACCGAAAATCTTGAAAAAAGAGGGATAAGAGCAAAACCCTTTGATCTTGCAAAGATGGATTTGGGAGAGCTTGCGATGGCGCTTGTTGATGCCACAACCATTATCATAGGTTCACCTACGGTTTTAGCAGGCCCCCATCCCCTGGCAATTTACGCGACATATTTAGTCAACGCATTAAGACCCAAAACCAAATTTATATCTATTATCGGCTCTTACGGGTGGGGGGGAAGAATGGTCGACCAGTTAAAAGGGATGGTTAATAATTTAAAAGTTGAAATAATAGATCCGGTCATTATAAAAGGGATTCCTAAAAAAGAAGATTTTGGAATGCTGGATGATTTGATCTCAAAGATAGAGACCAAGCATAAAGAAATACAAGTTATTTAACCACGATTATCCTAATCGGGGTTAAGATGGATCCCCGCTTTCGCGGGGATGACAAATTGCAAAAACTGTCATTACACAACAAGCCCGAGATAGAAGTTATTTAAGGGGACTGTTGCAAAATTCACCTTTAAATCTTAGAAAACCGCCCCAACTATGATAATCAGGGTTCAGTCGCAGGGTTCTTCGACAAAAACATGACAGCATCAAAAGCTAGGCTTTTTAATTATCAAAAACTTATATTGCATATACTCAACTCCCTCATCAATTTCGAAATCCAAAAACCTATAAAAAGAGTCTCTTTTCAACTTTTGTATTACAGTCTCAATCATTTCATTGCTATAATCCAGAACGCCTACACGAACCTCCCAAAAACCAGGCAAAAAATCAATTACCGAATCCCCGGGCCTAGGAACACGATTTTTAGCTTTAATCTCCATATCTATCCTTCTATAAAGTTCTTCTTCTCGCCATTCTATTAGTTCTCTTATTGCTTGAGTAGAAGGTCTCATTATTAAAAACCTTCCCTCTCTCCCACCATCTTCAATTCTAAGGAATGTCCATCCGTCAAATTCAAGTGACTGTCGCGCTAAATTTATTATACTATCAGTAGTAGTTCCTGCTGATATATATAATTCACCACCTCTCCCACGGTCTCTCTCCAATGTATTTCTAGCTTCTGCTAAGACTGTAGCAAGGTCTCTAGCCCGTTGAGCTTCGACCTCTTCCCGCGAAGGGAGAGTTTTCAGAATTTGATAGAGAGCGCTTTCAACTTGAGCACAAATCATAGGATGAAACAATCTCCGAACAACATTCAAAAATTGGGCCTCTTTACCTTTTTGCATGGCAACTGCAAGCAATTTTTTAAGCAATAAAACATATCCCTCAGCTTTAAGTTTCTTTTCTATAATTTTTTCAAAAATTATCTTATACCAGTCATTTGAATCTCTTGTAGGCATACCTCGACCATTTAAAGCATACTCTTCAAAAAATAAAACTTTGTGATACACAACTTCAAATTCATCCGGCGGGAAAATAGATCTAAATTCTGCGGCAACATTATCATCCCACCTCAATAATCTATCATCAGATAGTCCTGATGCCGCCGAAGACTGAGTAATCTGACTTCTTAATAATTTTCTAAAAGGATGTTCTGAATCTCCTACATTACTATTTAAAAGGACTTTTTTAAGCACTGTATTCGTAAAAGGAAAGCCAACTCTTTGTACATCTTGAATAAATCTATCGACAGCTGTGGGTGAAGATGTATCCAATCGTTCAAATTTAATCAGCAGAGAACTGGCAGCTTCTTTATCCACCGTAGAATTCATTGAAAATGAGACTAACTTTTTAAAAATCAATTTTGCATAACCTCTATATTTATTCTTCGAGAGAAAAATCGTGGAATTTCAGAGGAAATAAAAGCGGGAGACGAGTCTCGAACTCGCGACCTCAACCTTGGCAAGGTTGCGCTCTACCAACTGAGCTACTCCCGCTTGTATAGCTAATAGCCTATAGCTATCAATTAAACTCAAAAATATTATAGCATACAAACAATCAAGCCATAAGAGACGCCCAACAAATTCAGACAACTTTTTTAACATTAACGCCATTAGCCATAAGCCATTAGCCATAAGCTATAAGCTATAAGCTATAAGCTATTATGGGCGAGAGAGGACTTGAACCTCCAAGGGTTGCCCCGCATGATCCTAAGTCATGTGCGTCTGCCAGTTCCGCCACTCGCCCGAGTAGCTGATAGCTTATAGCTTATAGCAGGAAATACATCCTCCACCAACTCCGAATATTAGTTACCTTCTTTTTTTCTTTGTAACTGAATATCCATAAAACCCCAGATACTTGCCCAATGCGTAATAGTTGCCATGAGAATACGCAATAGGATCCGCTTTTCGCAAATCAAACTTCCCGTCACGTCTTATATATTTCTTGTCCGCATGAATACACATAACTTTTGCAATAAACATATCGTGAGTTCCAAGCTTTTTAACCTCTGTCACTTTGCATTCTATATTCACAGGAGATTCTTTGATTAAAGGGGCCTTGACATGCTCTCCTTTTACAGGTGTCAAATGAAATTCTTTAAATTTATTGATATCACGTCCCGACTTAACTCCACAAAGATCAGTAACATAAACAAGTTCTTTTGTTGTCAAATTAATTACAAACTCGCCCGTCTTCTTGATTATTCCATGAGAATGCCTGTGGGGTCGAATAGAGACATAAGTCATTGGAGGCTCCGAACAAATTGTCCCTGTCCATGCGATTGTAATTATATTATAATTATCAGGTCTATCCCCACAGGAAACCAGAACTGCAGGGACAGGATAAACCATAGTCCCGGGCTTCCAAACAACCTTATCTTTATCTTCTTGCATGACATTATTATAACATAGCCGCAACAATGTAAGCTAAACCCCGATTATTAACCCCGATTATTCATCCCTCGAGTAAATGTTTGACAATTTGTTGATTATTGATTCTGGCGTGAATAATCGGGGTTCATTATTTGTTGTCCATATGGCTCTCTTATGGCACAAAAAACAAGTTTGGTCTTATAAATAAGCTTTTGATAAAAAAATAATCATTTTTGCAACAAGGCAACAACTTTTGCTTTTGAAAATTTATCTGAGGCTTTTTTATCGTATAAATACATCAAAATAAAACTAACAATCAAAAACAGAAACGCAAAAATTATCCCACTTTCAAAAAGTTCTCCTAAAAAATATCCAAAACCAAAAAGAATTATAGGGAAAATATATATAATGGCAGAAAACCAAATAAAATTATTGTATTCAATGTCCAAAATAACATTATCGCCAATCTTTGCCCCAATACTATTAATAGCTTCAACACCAAAAAAGCCATCGGATAAAACTTTGCAAGCGCCACAACGCCCGCAACCACCACTTCTTTGAAGCGCTACTTCAACTATATCCTTAGAAACGACTCTCTTTATTATCCCTTGCTCTCTCATAGCACTTCCTATTTTCTCCGACTTACATATTGCTTTCCTGTTTTATCGGTAAATCGATAATAAATGTAGTTCCTTCTCCAACAGTAGAAACAACATCTATTGTCCCTCTATGGCTATCAATTACACAATGTGCAATAGTTAAGCCGAGTCCGGTTCCTGCATATTTTGTAGTAAAGAAAGGATCAAAAAGTTTTTTAATTATATCTTGAGGTATTCCATGCCCCGTATCAGAAATTGCGATTCTAACGGTTTCTAATATATTTTCAACTCTTCGTCCTTCTGTTGTAGAAATTGTTAGTTTTCCACCAGCATCCATAGACTGAATAGCATTTAATAAAAAATTAGAAAAAGCTTGCATAAGCTGATCAGGATCTCCGGATATCTGCGGAATCCTTCCATAATTGGTAACAATATCAATCTTTGACTCACTTACTTGTCCTTTATAAGCATCAATGTTTTGAGCTATTAATTGATTCAAATTAAGCGGAATAAATTTAGGAGATGTAGCTCGAGCAAACCCAAGCAAAGATTCAACTATTCTATCAACTCTATTTATTTCTCTAGGCATTATTTCTATAATTTTCTCTCTAAAATCGAGGTCATCATACTTTGTCGGCAAAAGTTGAGCTAAAACTTTCATAGAAGATAAAGGATTTTTTATCTCATGGGCCATTCCGGCGGCCATCGTTCCCAATGCGCTTACTTTATCAGCCTGGCGAGCCTTGTCCTGTAAAATCTTAACTTCAGTAAGGTCAGATAGTACAATAAGTACGCCAGTTTTTCTGCCTTGAGCATTTCTAAGCAAGGTGCTATTTAAAGAGACAGGAATGAGATTGCCTTCGCTGGATACCAAACTCGTCTCAAAATTACTAAAACATCTATTATGAAGAGTTGCCTCTATAGTCTGTCGCATGGCGCTTTTAGCGGAAAAAACCTCTTTAAAATCTTTATCAACGATATCCTTCCCCGACAGTTTTGTGATTTTTTCCGCCATAGGATTAAAAGTAATTATTCGACCATAAACATCAACAGTTAAAACCCCTGAGACCATTGCATCCAAAATATCCTGAATATAATTTTTAACGCTCAACACTTCTTCATAAATTGCAGTATTTTCAATGGCTATACCAACATGTCCTGCAAGAACAGTTAAAAGTTCTATATCTTCAACTGTATATATATCGCCTGATATTTTATCTCCCAGGAATATAATCCCAACCAATTCTTCTTTTAACATTATTGGAATCCAAAGTGTTCCACCAAATTTGTCAATTTCTTCTTTTAGTTTTAATAAACTTTTAAGTTTAAGCTCCCCTTCTTCATAATATGTTTTCTTCCTTGCTATTTCATCGTTAAGCTCATCCAAAGAAATAACATCTTTAACCGTCCTTAAACACTCAGCAAGAGAACTATTAACATCAATTTCAAGGTTTTTATATTTTTTTTCAGTTTTCATATAATCAAGCGGCGCCGCATAAAACTTCTTTTTGGCTTTATCCAGTAATAACAAAGAAGCTACTGAGACTTTCATATCGTCAATAAAAGTTGAAATAATCAGCTTTGTTAAATCTTCCAAACGAATTTGGGTTGTAATTTCCTGGCTGACGGTGCGAATCTTTTTCTGATAATCATAACGTCCTTTAAGAAAAAACTTGCCTGTAAAATTTTCAAGAAAGCTTATTGTCGGTTGAAACACAACAGCAATACCCAAAGCAAAAACAGCAGAAATTAAGATTGTAATAAAGCCAAACTCCTCTTCAAAAAAATTCTCTGAAATAAAAATAATCAAAGCATATATCCCCATAATGATTGACCCAACAAAACAATAAATAATGCTTTTTTGGATAATAATCTCAACGCCCATTAAGCGGTGTTTCATTATTGCATACAAGGTAAAACCAATAAAAAACAATGTAGAATACGGGCCAAAAACTGCAAAATGGGTGTAACCAAACCAAGGCAAAATAAAATTAGTAATCATAAGAAAGCCAAAGGCAAAACCTATTCCTACAAACATATATCTAATCTGGTTTTTTTCAATGCCTTTTGATGCGTTGTAACTAGTTACAAGATTATATAAACTTCCTAAGAAATAAAACAAAACAAAAAAAACAAAAACTATATAAACCCCTCCAAAAACAGGAGTAATTATGCGATTGTGCACCTCTACATACTTAATAAGCATATTAAACGTGGTAAAAAACAAAGTTATTACAGGGAAAGAAAAAACAAAAATACGTTTAACATAACTAAATTCTCGTTTAGGCGAAGGAAAGATAAAAGAAAAATACATAAAAAATGACATAAGCAAGGAAACAACAACAAAAATATACCTGTCATAAAAGCTTAATCCTGATAAATTTCTGCTTGTAACCATATAAGCAAAATAACTCAATACTGAGCAGCAAAAAACAAAAAGAGCAAAGAAAACATTAATCCTGTTTATAAAAGAAGTATTAAGTTTGCTCTTAGAATATTTAAATAAAATAATGGCGCCTAAAACAATTTGCGTTAAGATTAAATAAAAAGCCGGCAAAAAAGCAGGCCCTTCATAAAGAACGACCAAAACACTGCCTAAAGCTATGATCAATAAGGATACAAAGTATAACCATCTGGAAAGAAAGACTTCAACTCCCAAAAGTTTATGTTTTACAATTGCATAATAAATAAACCCTGCGAGAATTAAACTGAAAATAGGCCCTAAAGTAAAAAAATAGGGTATGTTTAGAAGCGGCAAGAAAAGGCTCAACACAACTCCTCCACCACCCGCAAAAGCCGTACCAAAAAGAACATACCAAAGCTGCACGCGTTCTTTGCCCACCCCTCTTATATACTTATAGGTCAACACAGATATAGCTATAATAAAATAAGCGACAAAATAAATAGCATATATTTTATACAAAAAACCAAACTCAGGCATTCCCAAAAATGGATAATTTAAATCAAAAACTCTGATAGTTTTAATCATGAAAGGAGTTAAAATCGAAAAAGTCGAAAAAACATATCCTGGCGCAAGCATTAAATATCTTTGTATTCGCGGCAATGGAACATGCCTGTTGGGAAACAAAAATGAAAAATACAAGAAATAACCGACTAAAATAGAAGATCCTATTGGGGTTAGTCTTCTAACAAAAAGAATCCAGTTTAAGTTCTTAACCAAAAGAAAAGCAAATAAACTTCCAGTCCAAAAAGCAATGCCAAAAAGCATGGCAGAAAAAGAACGATTTACCTCGTTTTTTCTATCCTTCAAGTATATGGTTAAACTTAAAGCAAGGTTTAAAAAAAAGGCAAACAATAAAAAAACGCTCTGGATACTTATTAAATATTCAAGCATGTTCTTGCCCAGTATTATACATGATCAATTTATTCTTTTATAGACTATAATGATATTATCTCTATTATGGGACTGTTGAGTAATGACAGTTTTTGCAATTTGTCATCCCCGCGAAAGCGGGGATCCAGCTTAACCCCGATTATTATAATCGGGGCTGAAAATTAGCAAAGACATGAGAAAAAAGGTATTTAGACGTTCAATTCAAACCTTTTCTGCCGATTTCTGTTTTTAAGGCCGCATTTTCTTCATGAAGCATTATATTCTCAAGGGCAATTGCAACCTGCCCTTCAATGTTATGCAAAAGAGATAAATCTTCACTTGTATAAAGTTCATTAGAAAGTTTGTGCCCCAATGCTATAATTCCTTTAAATTCATTTTTATAAATAATAGGAACAAAAACTTCTATCTCCAAGTTTTTCATGCTATCTCTTAAATCAAGAAAAAAATCTTTTCCTTTTCCAAATTCGCTAGCAAATGATTGGTTGCGCAAGATACGATCTTCCAATTCTTCAAGGGAAAGAATCCTTTTATAATCCTCCAGCCATTTCACAATAGAGCCGCTTTTTTCAATTTCAATATTCTTATAAAAATTTTCCCATTTGTCTAGTTCCATAGGGACAGAAACATATTTTTTCCTGGTTTTATCAGGCATCAACAAGGAAATCTTGGCACACCCCATAGATTCAAAAAGGATTGAAACAATAAATCGCAATAAATCCTTTAGCTCAGTTTTGCCCGTAACTGTAGAGGTAACCCTGTGCAAAATTGAGCGATAATCATATCTTGAAATAACAAAAAAACGATTACTCAAATTAAAAAACAATATGGTGAGAGGCTGGTAAACCAATGCTATAAAAACAGCAAAGAATATAGAGATTAAAATAGAATTGCTACCAAGCGCTCTCCTAAAAAAACACTCCGCCACAAAGCCTGCCAACACATAAAAACCAAACATAAGCATTGTAACAAAAGCATACGTTGTCCCTCTGCGAAGAGCCAATTCCAATCCCATAAATTTATAACGCCCAATAACATAAGCTAAAAATACAATAGGAATTAAAGTAAAATACGGCCCAAGAATAACAAAGGAAGAAATTCCAATCAAAGGTAAAACAATATTTGTTATACATGTAAAAACAAACCCTAAAGAGAACCCAAGAAACAAATATCCGATTTGCAAATGAATTACTCCTGACGAATTAAAATATTTTTTCAAAAGAAGATGCAATGCATATATTACAGAAACAATAAAATAAAAAGCAAACAACACAAACCATTTTCCTAAAACAAGGTTATATCCCCATGGACGAGTATTGACATCAACAATAAGCAACTGAGAAAAAGAGAGCATAGCAAACGTTATTGCAGGAACAAATAATGTCGTCCACTCCCAAACATTTATCTCTTCTTCTCTAGGAAAGACTCTTGCAAAACAAACAAAAAGCACAGGCAGAAAAGAGGCAGAATACAAAGAGACACGAATCCAAAACAAAGCATCCAAGGGATCGCTTGCTATCCCATACATATAAATAGAAAACGTCCAAATAGCCACACTTAAAGCAAACAAGGCAAAAGAACGATTGGATGTTCCTCTCCAATTTTTCAAAAGGATAGAAAAGACAAAAAACAGGTCTATTGCAATAATATAAAAAGTAAGCAAAAAACTAAAATTTACAGCAACTAAAGAAAAAAAAGTGGCAACAAGCAAACCTATTGCAAAAACAATGCCAAACCCTTTCAGCAAAAAATCTTCTATATCTAAAAACTGACTATTAACAACCGCATACGAAATAAAAAACAATGCAACTAAAACAAATAAAGGCTCTATTACATGTAAATCATAAACTCCAGCAACAGGAATAACTAATTTTATTAGAAATCCTCCAAGAAAAGCTATTGCCGTTCCAAATAACACATATAAAATTTGAAGTTTTTCAATTTTTTCACTCTTGAAAAACTTTAAAGCTAAATTAATCATTCCCCACATAAAATAAACAACCAAATAGAAAACATAAGAATAATACATCATTCCAAATGAAGGCAAAGGCAACGAAAAAGAATATGGGGATAAAACAAGATCTTTTATTATCCAATTAGTAAATAAAGAAGCTGAGGTAAAAAACAGAGCCGGAGATGCAATTAATACCCTTTCTAACAAAGAGATTTTCCCCGTTACCATTCCTTCCGGAAAAACAAAAGAGAAATAAACCCATAAAAAAGCTAAAAAAGCAAAAATAGAAACGGCAAACCTTTCAAAAAACAAGATAAAAAAATGATTGGGCGCAAATAAAATAAAAAGAAAACATAATATCCACAGAGAAAAAGAAAAAGTCGAAAACAATAGAAAACCGACCATTTTCGGGGAACGGTTTTTCTTGCTATAAACATAAAAAAACAAGGTTACACTTATTACAAAAATAAAAAGCAAAATTAATCGATTTAAATTCAACAAGACTTCCATTATGGCGCGATTGTACTACGATGACTTTATCTCGTCAACTACTTTGCATATTTTTCTGTGCGGTTTTTAGGAGCAAAAGAAGAAAAAGAAAAGGTCAACGCCATTAAAAACAAGCCTATGGGGAAATAAGTCAGATAATTTCTACTTAAAATAATATCATTCATAATATTTTCCCAGTTGTAAGTGAACAAATAAAGGTAGATAAAAAACAGCCATGCCAAAACAAAACAGGCCAAAATATATCTTTTTTTTGTAGCTATGACATTTCTATAATAAAAAACCAAAAAAACAATCATTGTTATTGGGAATAAGTGCCAGTTGTCCGTCAGGAAAGTTTTATAAGCTATTTTCCATATAGCCTCCTGGTGAAAATTGAAAAGTTTTTCAAATTTAAAAATAGTTTCATGCGTATTTCCCAATTCCAATCCCAAAACTTTTTTGGTCAAAGTCCAAGGAAAAATAAAAACAAAAAAAGGGATCAGATAAATCCCCAGATTCTTTAAATTCTTAAATTTATTGTATGCGAAAAAAACAAAAAAACATATAAAATAAAAAACCAATCCTTCTTCCTTTATCCATCCGCAACTCGCGGCCAACAAAGCGGAGATAAAAAGATGTTTAGTCTTTCCCTCTTTAAAAAATTCATATAAATAAATAACTGCGCCCAAAAAATAAGTCCCGACAATAAAATCCGCATACTCAATAGTCGCATGATATGTTAGCAACGGAAAAGAAGAAAGCAAAAAAGTAAAAAAGAGGCTGTGTGCCCTGTTTTTTTCCCGCAATAAAGCCTTATAAAAAATAATAAGTAGCGAACAAAAATAGAGAGGAAATATTATTTTCATTTTAACATCATCCCATGTGTTCATAGTTATATAAGTCCATGCCTCAAGCAGGGGAAGATGTGGAGGATAATTCTTCATGCCATCCCCCAAAAAATATGGATTCAGTTTAACAAATGGAATCATCTTTTCAAAAAAGAAGATTTTTGCTCTAAGTGAAAAATTCCATATGGCATCGTATCCAAAAACAGGTTTTATTAAAGCCTCAAAAAAAACATAAATGACTTTCATGGAAACAAGTAAAAGCAAAAGAAGCTCTATCTGTTTCCAGCCATTAAAGCTAAAAGAGATTTTTCTATCTGCAAATATAATTAAAGGCAAAAGAAGAAACCAAGGCAAAGAAATCCACAGCATTCCAAACTTTATTCCGACAAGAGAATAAACAAACATTTGTAAAGTCATAAATGATGTCCCTATCAAAAATCCAAGGGCAACTTTTTCAATAAAAGAAATCGATTGTTTATAAACAGCGCAAACTATTAAATAACCTATTACTGTCGGCAATAATACCGCTAAAATCATCATCTTTTTGCCACCCATCCATATGGAGTTGCTCCTAAAATATTTTTTGGCATAAAATTAACTCCGTAACCTGCTATGTATTCTGCGGCCTCCAATGATTCAACCTGGTTAAAATGTGTCGGAGCTAAATAATATTTCAGTTTTATCTTTATAAAATCATCATTGTTTAAAATAAAGAATTTTATCTTCGCCTCTTTTGGAGTTTTTTCTTCCACCAGTTTAGCAAATTTGTAAAGACCTTCGGTAGGTGTCTCCATTCTTTTTTGGTCCAATGTTTTATATGAAAAAAGCCTGAAATCGTCCTGCGCATAACTTATATAATTTAAAGTCGATTTAATTTCCATTAATGACCAAAAAACAAACATCAAAATCAACGTTTTTCTTCCTAAATCCATAAAATCAAAAGGAATCTTTTTATAAAATTCAAATAGAAGCCAGGATATGACAAGAAAAAAAATTATCACATATATATAAACATTTAAAGATAACCCGTCTATGACCACCCCATTAATATTATTAACCATCCGCGCGGTCATTTGTTCGACGGCAAAAAATTCATCCCCAAAATTTAGCATTGTCATGTGCCTAATTATAGATTAATTGCATATTTTGATCAATAAACTTTAAAGCAACTTGTCAGTTTTTCAAAATAAACAACATCGAGCTTACGCTCGGGGTATTTCGGTTGTCCAATAAAAGTTTTTGTTGTCATCCGGAAAGTTCGTAACTCGTCCCGATAGCTTCGCTATCGGGACTCAAACAGACGAACTTTCCTCCTGCCAAAAAAACTTTTACCCCAAGTATCATAATCGGGGTTTATTTTGAACGTTTGCCAAAACTGACATCGTACACTTTAAATGATAATTACTCTTTTTTAGATACAGCCAACAGGGACATTCCAAAAGAAGGAGAAAGGAAAGATTCAATTCTTGATAAAACCGGTATGAAGATCTTGTCATAAAGCAAAGTCTGCAATAAAGATAAATTTTTCTTCTTTAAAACTCTACCGTTTATATACCAACCAAATATACCGATAGAATTAAAATATTCCAAAGCGGTCATTTTAAACCCTACAGATTTTAAATGCTGTTTTAAAGAATTTCTATCATAACGCCTTACATGTCCCAAAGCCTCATCCAGCGATCCGTAAATTTGCTGCAGGGCAGGAACAATAAGAATCAAATTTCCTCCTTTTTTCAAAAGATAAAACATCTTTTTTAAGGCATCAAAATCTTTTTCTATATGTTCAAGAACATTTAAGCAGATTATTGTGTCATATTTATTTTGAGGCAAACTATTTAATACTTTTTCATCCAAAAAATCACCGCAAATGTAATTAATATTATCGCTGTTACTAAATTTTCTCCTGGATTTGGATATACACTCTTCTATCATATCCACGCAAGTCAGCTCTTTTTTCTTTATTAAAAATTTTGTAAAATTCCCTATACCACAACCTATTTCTAAGATTGTATCTCCCACATACGGCGTTATCTTCTGATATATCCAATTATTATAATTTTCAGCGGAAGACATTACATCTAAAGCTTTGGCATGTTTGTCTGGCACAATGAAATTTGTCATATCAGCTTAACATCTCTTCTAATGCAGAAAGTTCTTCTTTTGTATTAATCCCCAAAGTCTCTTTATAATTAGGCGCCAAATATGCAAAAACGGATCTGCCTTCTTTTTTAAGTATTTCAATGGTATCGGTAAGATAATATTCTCTTTGTACATTGTCAGATTTTACCCTGGATAATGCCCAAAAGAGATCACTTGAATTAAAACAAAATGTTCCAGTATTTATCTCTTTTATTTTTAACTCTTCTTCCGTCGCATCTTTTTTTTCTACAATTTTAACAATTTTACCGTCCATATCCCTTATTATTCGTCCATAATTTCCAGCATTAGGAAGTTCCGCAGTCAAATCAGTCGCAGCTGCGTTATTTTGCTCATGAAAACCTATAAGATTCCGCAAAGTATCATCAGAAAGCAAAGGGACATCCCCCGCTAAAACTAAAATCGTACCATTAAAATCTTTAAGGTAAGATTCAACGGTTTTAACGGCATCCCCCGTCCCCAACTGGTGTTCCTGCTCCACAAACTTTAACGGCCACCCATTAAAATACTCAGTTATCAGCTCTTTTTTATGGCCTACCACAATATAAATATCCAAAACACCTATTTTTTGAACAGTTTCAACAACATATTGCAAAAGAGGTTTTCCTCTCAATTTATGAAAAACTTTTGGGATATCAGACTGCATGCGAACTCCTTTTCCTGCAGCTAAAATAACGGCAACAACCTTCTTTTTTTCCATAAAAATCAGTATAACACCAGGGTTGTATTTAGTCAAAAAAACAGTTATAATTTCAAATATAATTCAAGAAAAGGAGAGTCTAAATGCCAAAAGTTTATTTAATAGACGTTACAAATAGAGACGGTGTACAAACAAGCAGAATTGGACTTGCCAAACTGGAAAAAACAATCATTAATATGTACTTGGATGAAATGGGTGTTTTTCAATCTGAGTTCGGTTTCCCGTTTACGCATCACGAGACAAACTATTTAAATGCAAACCTAGAACTTGTTGAAACAGGAGCTCTTTCAACCTTAAGGCTTGAAGGATGGGCTAGAGGAATTGTCAAAGATGTAGAGATTTCTTTTAAGCTGGTTCCAAAAATAAAACATCTGAACCTATCAATTTCAACATCCCCTCTTATGTGGGAACTTAAATTTGCAGGGAAAATAGCAGACAATGAAATAATAAAAAGCATGACAGATGCGGTAGATAAGGCTTATGCGTTGGGAGCGGAAACGGTTGCGGTAAATGCCGAAGATGCATCAAGATCTGATTTAGATTTTCTTGTAAAGTTCGGGAAAGCAGGGAAAGAGCATGGGGCAAAAAGGCTTCGTTATTGTGATACCCTAGGAGCAGATAGTCCTAACAGTATTTATGAAAGGACAAAATATTTGGCAGAAAGCATAAAAATGGATATAGAACTGCACTGCCATAACGATTTAGGAATGGCCGTAGCATGTTCCGTAGAAGGGGCAAGAGGAATTATTGAAGCAGGTCAAGATGCGTATATTAACACCACAATAAATGGCGTTGGAGAAAGAGCGGGAAACGCCGACCTTTTAGCCACAATATTAGCCTTAAAATATGCAAAAGGGCTTGGAGAAAAAAAACTTCTTCCTGAAAATATAAAGCTAAATAAAATATGGGCTTTTGCAAAATACGCATCATATGCTTTTGGAATTCCTATTCCTATAAACCAGGTAGGCGTTGGAAACAATGCCTTTGCCCACGAATCAGGCATACATGCTGACGGAGCGTTAAAAAACAGAAGAAATTACGAGCTTTATGATTTTGAAGAGCTCGGGAGGGGGGATCCGGAACTCGTAGACAGCGGCAGGTCTATAACAGTCGGGGAATATTCCGGCATTAAAGGCTTCAGAAATGTCTATGGAAAACTAGAGGTGGAATTTAAAGATGACGCCGAAGCTTCTAAGATTTTAGAGCTTGTAAGATATGCAAATGTTCATACGCAAAAACCTTTAACACGAGAAGAACTTATTTTTATTGCAAAACACCCTGACCAAGCAAAAAAAATAATGACTGTAACTCCTTAATTTAAAAAGGAAATTTCTATGAAAAAGTTAAATGTTGGAGTAATAACCGGATCAAAATCTGATATGCCTATTGTTGAAAAAGTTACTGCTATGTTATCTGAAATAGGTTTATCCTATGAAGTTTTAGTAGCATCCGCGCACAGAACCCCTGAAAAAGTAATAACTTTTGCAAAATCTTCTGAAAAAAAATATGATGTAATCATAGCGATAGCCGGAATGGCTGCAGCATTGCCCGGCATAGTAGCAGCACATACCACAATCCCCGTAATAGGAGTTCCGGTAGCCTCAAAAAATCTTCAAGGACAGGATGCTCTTTTTTCAATTGTGCAAATGCCTCCTGGTGTACCGGTCGCTTGCGTTGCAATAGATGGCGGCAAAAATGCGGCAATATTAGCAGCACAAATAATCGGACTTTCAGAACCAAAAATCAAACAGAAATTAAAAATTCTTAAGAAAATCAAATAATCACCACTTGACCCTTTTATACCTTGCCTACTATAATTAAGCAGAATGAATTCCATCGATATTTATTTTGGACTATTCGGAATAGTTTTTTTAGTTCTTGGCCTAAGAGGGGGCATTCTTAGCGCCGTCTTATCTATAATTTCCTTATATTTCAGTTTAACAATAGCATCAAATTTTGCATCAGATGTAACTGAGCTATTGAGCAAAGTCGGACTTTTAAATAATGAACTCAGCAAAATCATAATAATTTTGACTATATTTATTATATTGACTGTGATTTTTGAATTTATCTTCTGGATACTTAAAAAAATAATTACTGTTATAATATTAGGCCCTTTTGATAAAATTGGCGGGGCAATTCTCGGTTTCTTAAGGGGGTTAATCGTCGGGTACATCTTCCTTATGATCGTAGGAGTCTTCCCTCCTCTTAAGCATTATGAAAAAGAGATAAAAAGCTCCAGATTATCTGAATTGACAAATTACATTATGAACATAACTCTTCCGCACGCAGAGACAATAACAAAAAAAATTACAGAATCAATTTCAATACAGATGCCGGAAATAAAAAAAGAGATAAAGATACCATATATTAAAGAAATAAAAGACGTGACATCAAAAACATCTAAAAATACAAATAAAATAAAAAGAGTTACTCCATGAAATATTTAATATTAATTGGCGACGGGATGAGCGATCTTCCACTAAAAGAACTTAACTTCAAAACTCCTCTTGAAACAGCAAAAACACCAAACATGGATTTCTTGGCAAAAAATGGGATGTGTGGATGGGTTTCAAATGTACCAAAAGATATCTCCCCCGGCTCAGATGTAGCCGCAATGTCAATATTTGGCTATGATCCTAAAAAATACTATACGGGGCGAGGCCCACTTGAGGCTGCTTCTCTCGGGGTTAAACTTAAAGAATCAGATATTGCTTTTCGATGTAATCTTGTAACTATAAAAGATGGCCTAATGGAGAGTTTTACTGCCGATCATATATCAACAGAAGAAGCAAGAAAAATATTAACAACATTAAATCAAAAGATGGGACATAAAGGGATCCGTTTTTATACGGGTTTATCTTATAGGCATCTTCTTGTTATTAATCCAACGGTCGGAAATTTTGTTGAAAATCTTCCAAAGCTTGATTGTACCCCACCCCACGATATAACAGGAAAAAAGGTCGAACTCTATCTTCCTCAAGGACCCGGCGAACATTTAATAAAATCTTTGATGAAAGAATCTATAATGCACCTTCTTGAACATAAAGTAAACATTACACGGATAGAAAACGGCAAAAAACCCGCAACAATGATATGGTTGTGGGGGCAAGGGAAAAAACCGCAAATGCAACTTTTTAAAAAAGAATATAATAAATCCGCAGCAGTAATTACCGCTGTACATCTTCTAAAAGGCCTTGGGAAAATAATCGGAGCAGAAATACCGTACGTTAAAGGGGCCACAGGATTTATCGACACAAACTATAAAGGAAAAGCAGACGCAGCCCTAAAAATGATTAAAAGGCATGATGTTGTGTTTGTTCATGTAGAAGCTCCTGATGAATGCGGACATATGGGCGATATAAAAAGAAAAATAAAGGCTATTGAAGACTTTGATGAGAAAATAGTCGGTTATTTATTAAAAAGCATAAAAAACAGGATTAAAGATTTTAAAATAATGGTATTGCCTGATCATCCAACCCCGATAAAACTAATGACTCATACAAGTGATCCTGTCCCTTTTGTTATTTATAACAATGTTCAAAACACCGGAAATAAGACAATAACGAAATATAATGAAAAAGAGCTTAAAAAATCAAAAATTAAAATTGATTCTGGACACAAGCTTTTAAAAAAATTTTTTCAATAAGGGACTGTTGTAAAATATATAATTTCTGCCGCAATTATTAAGGCTTTCGCACCCTTCGACAAAGCTTGCCCTGAGTTTATCGAAGGGCTTAGGGTGACATTTAGCAACAGTCCCAATAAGTTTATTCAAAATAAATAACTTTTCCCTCTTTCAAAGACTTAAAAAAGTCAACTTTATTTGATTTTAAATCTGTTTCAGAAAACATTTTCATTGTATCTGCCCATTTCCTCTCATTAAATTCTATGCCTTCTTTTGCAGCTTCTTCTTTTATTAAGAAATATATATAACCGGTTTGAGTATAAAAAGTTCTTTCCCCATTTTGATAAAGCCCCCAGCCATACCCTTTTTCGTTATCATTTTTTATAGAATAATGACCAAATTTTATTTCTACGGCAGTGTTTTCTTCAACTAACTCTTTGGCATTTGTTAACCAATCCTTCTGTCCAACAATATTATAGGGCCTCTTAGCAGAAACACCATCCCCTTGAGAAATTCCATTTGAAGCAGCAGTCGAAGTCGCAAAAAAAGAAATACCAATATTCATACAAAATACCTCCTGTTTTTTAAAAGGCACTTATAAGAATATGTATATGCGGTAAGTTTAGAAAATCAGAAAAAGTATAAGTACTCTATTTTTTTATGATTATAACATATTATTACGTTTTTTTCAAATAAGAGCAGCAATTATTTTTGAGACAAGGCTCTTAGGGCGTATGAGTAAACAAAGTAAAGAATCTTATCGCCATCCGAAAACTTCTGACCCCCGATTATGATAATCGTCCCGATAGCTTAGTATCTCGGGACTCAAACAGCAGAAGTTTTCTACTGTCAAAAAATTCTTATTTGGAATAACAGTTACTTAAATTTTATTTTCCTTTCCAAAAAAATTATGATATAATTATGTCATAAATTAGTAGGAGGATAAGAGATGTTTAAAAAAATGTTTGCTGCGCTTTTTCTTTCAATGTTCATAGTTTCTGTTGGTTTTGCTGAAACATCAAGTATCGGTTATATAGATGTACAAAAGGTCTTCTCAAATTATAAAGAGACAACAAAGGCTCAAAAAGAACTTCAAAAAAAGGAAGAAGACTTTAAAAAACTATTTGAAGACAGTCAAAACAAATTAAAAGAAGCAGAAGATAAGGGAAAAAGCAAAAATGAACTCGATAAAATGACAAAAGATCTGGAGAAAAAATTAGAGCCTAAAAGGACAGAATTACTAAAACTTAACGAACAGTTAACCTCAAAACTTCAAGGCAATATTGTAGACTCGGTTGAAAATGTCGCAAAAAAATTAGGGATAGACATAGTTTTAGACAAACAGGTCCTTATCGTCGGTGGCATGGACATAACCGACATGGTAATAAAAGATCTTAATAAATAAAATATAAATTATTAATCTTTTCATGCAAAAAATAAGCGATCTCGCAGATTTAGTTTCGGGCAAAGTTATTGGCGATCCTTCTATTAAAGTCAAAACTATTTCTGAAGCATCTACATCAACAAAAGAAGATTTAGTTTTTGTTTTTGATCAAAAAAAATTAAACGAAGCTTTAAACTCCCAAGCAGTTGCAATAGTAGCCCCTATTGGATCCAAAATAACAAACAAAACAGCAATTTTAGTCAAAAATCCACGTTTAGCAATGGCAAAAATTTTAAAGCTTTTTGCAACCTCTTGTGAAATAGAAAAAGGGATACATAAAACAGCGGTGGTTCACAAATCCGCACAACTTGGAAAAGATATCGGAATTGGCCCATTAGTATATATAGGGCCTAACACTCAACTTGGAGATGGGACAATAATCCATCCAAATGTAACAATTTATGAAAGGGTAAAAATAGGAAAACGTTGTATAATACATAGTGGAGCAGTTATAGGAACATATGGCTTCGGTTTTGAACAAGATGAAAATAAAAACTGGATCAAAATACCTCAAATTGGTAATGTCATAATAGAAGATGATGTCGAAATTTTTGCAAATACATGTATTGCCCGTGGAACAATAGGAAATACTATAATTAAAAAAGGGACAAAAATTGACAATTTAAACCAAATTGCCCACAACTGCGAAATAGGAGAAAAATGCGCCATAGCAAGCCAGGTAGGGATGGCCGGAAGTGTAAAAATCGGAAACAACGTGATTATTGCGGGACAGGCCGGATTTAAGGATCACGTTTGTGTCGGTGAAAATACAATAGTAATGGGGAAATCGGGAGTTACAAAAGATATATCTCCAAATTCAATAGTTTCAGGTTTTCCCGCAATTGACCATAAAGAAGAGCTGAAATTCTCCGCAAAGTTAAAAAAACTTGCAAAAGAAACAATTAAAAAGGTTTAAAATCAAAAGAAAAAGTTGCCTCCGGAAATTCTGAAAAACCTTCTACAATTTCCACGGTTGGTATTTCTCCGTGTTTAAACCCAAAATAATTAAATGCGTATGCTGGATCTAATCTATATGTTGATATACCAAACAAAGCAGGATTATTTTGTCCCCCTTCGTAAAAATGATGCGCTGAAGCTAAATGTTCATGTAAATCTGAAAAACCAAAGATAGAGTCTGGGGATCCTTCTTTTGTAATTATGTGATTAGAAACTCCATCATATTTAATAAAACGTCCATAATGCATATCAGTTCCACTATTTGTATAAGGACAATGCTGCTTTCCATTGGTCTCTTTTACATGATGTAAATAAATTGAACCGTTAATCCGCAATTTAGCCCCTTCTTTTAGTTGAGCAAGAAAGCGTGCAAATCCTTCATGAGAGATTCCCCATTCATCAAAAACAAGTTCATCTCCTTGTCTGATTGTTAAACAGTCTTCATCATCACCTCGCATTCCAACCTCAGACATAGCCCCCCCCATCATTCTTGCATTTAAAAGGGCTCTATCACTTTCATCTTCAGGGCCAGGAAGATCCGGCACAGTGCTTTGACAAGGAGATAACTCAAAAGGAGCTTCTTCAATTTGACTATCATTCAACTCTTTTTTCAAACAAAAAACACGATCTTTTACAGCATAATTTTTATAACGAGAAAATTGTGTTTTTGATGTGTCAGCGGACACCTTAAAACCAAGGACAAACTCCTCTGCGTCTTGTCTCACTATAGATAAAAGTTCATTTAAAAAGGGTTGAGTAAACCTGTAGCCTAAAGCAGAGAGAATGCTGAGACGGCTTCTAATTTTAGGCATAAACCCTATCCTATACATCGCATCAGATGATCTTCCAGGTAATTTTGCAACTAACATACTTCATCCTCCTAATATCAAAATCTAAATGTCTTTTATTATAAAATTATCGAAAAAAACAAGGGGATAATTTCAGTATATTTTTACAAGCAACAAAGAGCGGTAGAGATAGCTCCTTCTATTGAATATTGAAAACTCTTAAGGAGCGGTTTTATATGGGGCTCTGTATTAATTTCAGAATGACTAAACAAGTATTCTCTAATTTCCAATATTACGATTTTTGCCTCATCTGAGGTATGTGTCTCTGCTATTCTAGTTATCTCTTTAATAACCTTATCTTCCAGCTGGAAAAGATGTTCAGGTTTGCTGATTTTTACATCATCGAGAAACCTTTTAAACTTTTTTATTAAAACCTCTTCTTGGGCATTCATTGTTTCTCTCCTGTTTCCTACATATATATCGTAAAAAACAGTGGGAAATTTCGCAAAATCCCAAAATTGTAGGAGGGATCAAAGCAAAGGGGAAGTATCCAACATGGTCCCATTTATATAATGTATTAAAGTGCTTGTTATCCCAACATCCGTATCATCACAAATTAAGGTTTCAAGTGTTCTACTTGAAATCCATCTTGAAGCTATAACAAAATATTTTGCTTCAGCATATGGACCTTCGGCTGCAGCCCTTGCAATCTGATCTTTTGTAGCGCCTTGATTTAAAGCGGCTTTAATAGCCTTTCTCATTACATTTTTTTCACTTCTGCTAAAGTCTGTCAGTTTTGAAGTTGTAACTAATGGATATTTTCCTCTTATCACTTTGAGGATTACTTCTTTAGGAAGAAGCCCCGACTCAATAGCCGTTATTTTCAGGTTAATATCTGGATTTTTTACGACAGCACGCATAACTTCGGTTATAGTAATTCCAAAGTCTATCAACAAGTTGTTGCGTGTCTCTGATTCTGGGCATAATAATGAGCTCAAGAAACTTTCATAAATATAATCACTATGAAATGTTCTTAAAATCCTCAAAACCGCATTGCTCCTATACTGTTGATCCTTCTCATAAGACACAAGTCTATCTTTTAACTTTGTCTCCCCTATGTTTGCTACCTCTCTCAATCCAAAATATCTACATAAAGAGAGAAAAAACAGATCCTCTCTGGATATTCTTTCAGAGTGAGCCGCTAATGCTAACAAGGATGGATAATAGATTCGATGAGGAAAACTTTCAATTAACATGTGAACATCTTCCGCTGAAAAACGCAAATTGCCTTTTTCAGAACGAGAAACAAATTCAACTAAAATTCTTTCGATATTAGGGCTTTCTTCCAGGGGCGCTCTTCTGCTTTCACTATTATAAAGATATATCAATTCTTTGGGGGTAAGCGCCATCAACTGACCTTCTTCTATCAAAGGATGTGTCTCTTTTGAAGTGATAAAAGGGTTAATATCTCCATATAACCTTCTCACTTCAAATCTAGCGCTTTTGCTAACAGCTTCTTTTATTTCTGATTGTGAAACATCTCTAGCCTTCAACATCCCAATCACTTTTAAGGCAGTAGTTGGAACAGCTCTTCTAACATATCTAAAAAGAGTTCCGTTTGTAATGTTGGGATTATCTAAGCGTGCCTCTCTAATCATACTTACTGAAGGGTTTTTCCTATGCCCAATAGCGCTAGCAACAACAACTCTTGGTGTTATAATCGGGGTTAAATTTATATGTCTCATTTAGTCCGCCTCCATTATGAAAAGGCTCGCGCGCTTTTCCATTTTTTATATCTCAGTTTTATTATCAGAATAAAAAAACCGTAATTTCAGCAAAAAACAAACAGACAGTTAGAATCCGACAATTATCTTGGCTTTATTTAACTCCGATTAGTCACTCCGATTATCATGATCGGGGTTCATGTGAGGAGAATCTAATCCTCTGATATTCTAAAACAATTCCTTTATCTTTTCTGCAATATTTCTGGCTGTAAGAAGACTCTCCCCTATCAAAACCGCCGAAAACCCTGCCGATTTAAGTTCCTTAATTTGTGAAGAGGAAGAAATTCCGCTCTCTGAAACAAGGACTTTTGATTTTAATTCAGGATATTTGGAAGATAATTTGAGTGAATTTTCAAAATCAACTCTTAAAGTATCTAGATCTCTATTATTGATTCCAATTATATCACAGTCACAAGCGAGAGCTTTTTCGATGTCTCGTTCATCGTGAGTCTCAACGAGTGTTTGAAGTTTTAGCTCTTCACACTTTTCCAACAATCTTTTTAATTGTTTTTCTTCCAGAATCCTTGCTATTAAGAGAACTGCATCAGCCCCTGAAATTCTAGATTCTATAAGTTGAGATTCATCTATTATAAAGTCTTTGCGAAAGACAGGAAGCTTTGTCGCCTCTTTCACCTGTTTCAGAAAGCCTATCTCCCCCTGAAAATAGTTTTTATCGGTAAGAACAGATATTGCGGCTACTCCTGCTTGTTCGTATTGTTTTGCAATCAAGACAGGATCAAAGTTTTTAACAATAACACCGGCAGAAGGAGACGCTTTTTTTATTTCGGCAATAAGGGAAATTTTGTCTTTCTCACAGATAGCAGATTTAAAATTCCGCAAAACATGAGAATTTTCTAAGTCTGTAGCTCTTAGCGATTTTTTTAAGGTTTCGATTTCAGATTTTTTTGTTAAAACTATTTCATCGAGAATCATTGAAAATCATTATAGCAGATATTTTGGACTCTTACTCCCCCGCCAAAGAGGAATTTCCTTCAAAAACAGCATACCTTTTGATACTTGCGGCGTTTCTTGGTTTTTCGACAATGACTGCAGAACCTTCTATTCTCACAAAAACCTCAGCCAATAACCCCGCACCGACAGATATATAAAAAGCCACATACTTATCCGCCCTTGGGAATCGTTCCACAAATTCCGGAGCGTTTCCCCTATTTTCCAATAAACCAGATAAAACATCAAAATCAATAAGAGAAAAATTGTTAAAGATTTTCAAAACACCAATCAACCACAAAACCCCCTGTAGGTCTAAAGGAAAAAACTTATCAACATTGGCTTTCATTCCGGCACAAGGGATTAACCCCAAAATAAATTTATGGATTTCCGCATTAAGATACCCGTTAAAAAGCGCAAAATTTTCTTTCGTTATAAGACCAATATCCACCGGAGAAACTAACGAAGAATGGCCATTTAATTTTTTTGCATCACCAATAACAGTTTGTCTATTATAATAAAAATCCCTGCAATCTTTATGATAGTCAATCAATTTTTGCTTATTACAACCGCTTCCATTTTCTCCCAACAGCTTTATTGTATAAAGCAAAAAATTCTTTGTAAAAGGAAAAAATGGAATTGCTGAATTTTGGCCTCGGAACAAAACTTTTGGCACATCTGGCTTGCCTTTAAACAAAATAGCCATCTCCCCACCATTTTTCCCAAAAATAATCTTATTATCAAGCACCCTAACACCAAAACCTTTACATCTTCTTTGTTGTCCTGTTGGCGTCGTAGAATTAGCACCCGCAGAAGTTATCATATTCATAAGTAACTATTTATCTTAAAAGAGCAATAAAAATTTCAAGCTAATGAAAGTTGAGAATATTCTATAACAACATATGCGTATAGTTTTTGGGCTTGTTGCGTAATTATAGTTTTTGCAATTTGTCATCCCCGCGAAAGCGGGGATCCATCTTAACCCCGATTATTATAATCGGAGTTGTTTTTTGAGAAATAGATTCCCGTTTTCACGGGAATGACCATTACACAACAGACCCTTTTTATAAAAATATTTTGTCAATAAAGGTTTAAGTGGTATAATTTTAAAAAAGGAGTTGTCATATGAATAAAGGTTTATTGATTGGCGTTATAGTTTTGGGGTTGATCGCGTCTCTGTTTATTGTTTTTAATTACAATGCAATGTTTGGTATGGTTGTGAATTTTATGACTGGGGGAGATGTCGCTTGGAACAACAACGCTATCGGAACAACCCAAGGAGGGGTAATTCATTTGGCAGCAAGACCTGGAAAAGGGATAAATCCTCCAAAACAATTCCCTAAGGATTTACCGATTTATCCAAAAGCTAACATTATTACCCTAAGCATAGATACAACACAAACACCAAACTCGATCAACACCATAATGGAATCAGATGACAACACAGATATGGTAAACAATTTTTACAAATCTGAAATGCCAAAGAACGGATGGACATTAAAAGAAGATAGCGCGGGAATGATGATGACCGACTGGACCAAAGACAACCGCAAACTTAGTATTATGATATCCAAAGGTAAACGTGGAAATCAAAATACGCCCGGTTGTACAATAATAATAACAGACTAAGCCTTATACGATATAAAACGATATAAAATAAAAAACATTAGTGGCAACTCTAATAAATCTTTGAAATTGGAATTAACCCCGATTAGGAAATCGGGGTTAAGACAGCAGTGACATAATATATTTTAGAGATATTTTAGTTGAACTTATCATTCAATGAAATAGGTGCTTTAAAATGTCAGACAAATTATTAATAATTTCAGTTATAATCGCAGGTTTAATTGTTTCTTTATTTATCGTATTTAATAACAACCCCATAAGTAAAACTGTATCCACTTTTATAACAGATATAAACAGAATAAAGATACCAAGCAGTTTCCCTAAGGATATTCCAATTTACCCAAACGCTAAAGTTGAAAGCTTATTAATTAACAAAAGCCAGATCAGTCTTGTACTTATTTCCGAAGAAAACCCAACTAAAATAAACAACTTCTATGATTTAGAAATAAAAAAATATGGTTGGACATATACATACAAAACCGTTAATCTCTATGTATCAAGCAAAGAACACCGCGAATTATCTGTTTCTATCGCCAAACTCCCTGAAGAGATAAACAAAAATGGATATTATATAGTAATCAATGAAAAAGATAAAAATTAAAACTGATTAGCTAAAATTTCTATCACATAGGCTTTTGCGTTACGCTTGTTACTGCAACCATAATGTGTGTAGGATCATCTCTATCCACTTCACAAGGATATACAGATCCAACTCTTATAACCTGTAAAGCTATATCAGGCAAAGGCATTTCTCTCTCTAAAGGATAAGGAGTTATTTCATCTCCTTTTATTTCATACTTGACAGCAAAAACCTTCTGACCATTTTTAGTTTTTCCTGTATCAGAAAGACTCACTATTTTAGCCTCCCCCTTTTTTCCGTTTACAACAGGACCCCTTTCCATGTTCCCCACAGCCCCTAAATTTTTAAAGTTTACAGGCATGCCACCTTGAAACATATTTTGAAAATTAAAACCTTGATTATTTATTGGCTCCCCTTGAAAACTTTGTGCCGAATTTTTCTTTGAAGAATTAAAACTCCAGGCATTAATTGCCACTTTTTTCGGGTTTTTAGGGTCAACTTTAACGGGGATTATAGATCCCAACTGAACAAGATGAAGGCCTATTTGAGGAACCATGAATTTATCTTCAATAATATAAGACGGCTGGCCAGATGTTGATATTTCAAGCTTAAGCCTCAAAACCGGTTGATAATTTATAAGTTCTCCCGTTTGGATAACTTCCAATATTCTTGCTTGACCGTCAATCCCTTTTTCACGAAGTTCCTGATCACTAAACACCGTTTTCAACAGAACTTTAATAGGCCCTATCATAGACGGAAGAATAAACAAAATAATTACAACAGGAAGAACAGTCGGCAAAAGATCAATCGGTCTCAAACTAAGTCCCATAGCCGCCCTACTCCTGTATACGTCCAAAAAAACCGCAGGAAGTATCCCAAAAAAAACAACAATAAAAATAAAAATAGCAAAAATAACCGCGAATTTTGCAGATTTCATATTATCACCCCTATAGGAAAGCTTAACCCCGATTATTCATAGACGAACAGAATTATAGCAGAATGTTAGAAATTTTGGTAGGTATGAACCCCGATTAGGAAATCGGGGTTAAATTAGGATAAATACTTTGTCAATAAGGGACTAAAAGCAGTATAATCTTTATATGGAGACTTTCCACCTTCCTGTAATGACAAAAGAAATAGTCGATTTTCTCTCCCCTCTTAATGAGAAGACAATCGTCGATTGTACGTTGGGTGGTGGTGGACATATTGAGAAACTAAACGGGAAGGCAATGTCCTCACCTGCCGGACAGGAAGGCAATATCCATATCATAGCTATCGACCAAGATCAGGAAGCTATTGAGTTTGCCAAGAAAAGATTAGCCAAGTATGACAACATCAAATACATCCATGACAACTTTGGCAATTTGGAAAATATTGTAAAAGATCCGGTCGACGCCTTTCTCTTTGATCTTGGAGTTTCATCTTATCAAATAGATGAGGCTTCCCGCGGATTTAGCATAAGATACGACGCCCCGCTTGATATGCGAATGGACAAAAGTAAACAGACCTCCGCTCGCGAAATAATCCACAATTCAAGTGAAGAAGAATTAATACAGATCTTCAAAGAATATGGTGAAGAGCGGTTTTCAAAAAGAGTTGCCCGCGCAATTATTTTGGAAAGGGACAAAAAAGAGATAAATACAACATTTGAGCTGAAAGACATAATAGAAAAAGCAATTCCCACATGGAAAAAGAGGGAGTCAGTTACCCGCATATTCCAGGCGCTCCGAATTGCTGCTAATTTAGAGCTTGATGTTTTAAAAAAAGCTCTGGAATCAACAATCTCCCTTCTCAATCCCGGCGGAAAAATAATTGTAATGTCGTATCATTCATTAGAAGATAGAATCGTAAAATGGTTTTTCAGAGATAAAGCTAAAAATGGTATACTTAATATACTGACAAAAAAGCCTGTTCTTGCGACAGAAGAAGAGGTTGCAATTAATCCACGGGCTAAAAGCGCAAAGCTACGGTGTGCGGAGAAAAAAACTAATAAGGAAGGGCCCACCAGTCTGGCTTAATAATTAAGATATATAAACCATATACAATAATAAAAAAAGCAATAAAAATAAATATTAAAAACTTAGCCTTTAAAGGTTCATTCCATCTCTTTTTCATATAATAAGAAAAAACCAATGCAATCCCTCCAAGAATAACAAGTCCCAAGCCTTTAAATAAATGACTAAAATTTGTAAATTCAGTTAATTTTAACCACATAATGCCTCTATTTAAGCATTATTGCGATAAAGTGTCAATCAGGCTATAATTACATCAAGGCACCAAGGTTGTAAACTTCCAAGATTTTTGAGAAGGATATCACATATAACGATTTTCCTTATAATAATAAAACCTTGAAAATTTCAAAATGCAAAAATCAGATATCCTAATAATTGGCGGAGGAATAGCAGGCCTTAGGGCTGCTTTAACAGCAAGCAAATTCGGATCAGTTATTGTAATTACAAAAAGCAAAATCGGCGATACCGCAACAGGAAAGGCACAGGGAGGAATTGCCGCTGCAATAGATGACATTTTAGATTCAACTCAATACCACTTTGAAGACACCATAAAATCCGGAGCAGGACTATGCAATAAAGAGGCCGTAAAAATACTGGTAAATGAAGGGGTATCCCGTGTAAAAGAATTAATAGAAATGGGCGCGCAATTTGATAAGGCAGAAACCGAAGGAGGGGGCAAATTCTCTCTTGCTCTTGAAGGAGCCCATAAAAGAAGAAGAATTTTACATGCCGGAGATGCAACCGGTAAAGAGATAGAAAAAACACTTGCATACGAAGTAATGAAGCAAGAGAACATAACAGTTCATTCTCAAACACTAGGAATAGATCTGATAATTGAAAAAAAAAGGTGTATAGGAACCAAAGCGTTAAACCTTAAATCCCAAAAAGTGGAAACTTTTTTTGCAAAAGCCATAATTCTTGCAACTGGGGGACTATGCCAGGTTTATCTTTATACAACAAACCCTGAAATAGCTACCGGTGACGGCATTGCTATGGCATATCGTGCAGGCGCAGATATTACAGATATGGAATTTGTTCAATTTCATCCTACATCACTCCTACAATCAAAACAGCTGGAAGACATTATCGCCCTACCACAGTTTTTAATTTCCGAAGCTGTTCGCGGGGAAGGAGGAATTCTTTTAAACAATAAAGGTGAACGCTTTATGGGAAAATACCATAAGGAAGGAGAGCTTGCTCCTCGAGACATAGTATCACGAGCGATTTTTGAGGAGATGAAACAAACAAAGGCAAACTATGTAAACTTGCAATTATCACAAATTGGAGAAGAAAAAATAAAAAGACGCTTCCCGATTATTTATAAAACATGTTTAGAAAGAGGGTTGGACATTGCAAGAGATGATATCCCTGTCGCCCCTGCCGCCCACTATGCAATGGGAGGGATAAAAACCGATTTGAATGGTCAAACGAGCATTCTTTCCCTTTTTGCCGCCGGAGAATGTTCCTCCATTGGAATCCACGGAGCAAACAGATTGGCTAGCAATTCTTTGCTTGATGGTCTCGTATTCGGCCACCGCGCGGCGCTAAAAGCTTCGGAAAGAATTAAAGAAAAAATAACAATAAAAAAAATAAAACCATCAAAACTAAATAAAAACATTGGATTACAAAACATTCAAAAATTAAAGCTTACGATCAAAAGTAATATGTGGCAAAACGTCGGAATTTTAAGGCAAGCAAAAGGCCTAAAAACTGCTTTGGAGAAAATAAAAGCCGTTGAAAAAGAAATATCAAAAAATCCATCTGCAAAAGAAGAAATCGAATTAAAAAATATGACTCAAGTCGCAAAGCTTATATGCTATGCGGCAATTAACAGAAAAGAATCTCGCGGAGCCCACTTTAGAATTGACTTTCCTCTGTCTGATGATAAGAACTGGAAAAAACATTTAGTCTATAATATAATGTCAAAACAATGAATGAGAAAATAAATGATAATAAAAAACTTTTATGGCGTTTTGTCATTGTATTATTAATACTTGCCATTCTTTATTATGTAAGTGATGTGCTAGTTCCCGTAATAATTTCTTTTATTCTCTTTTATATTTTAAATCCTATAGTTACCTTACTCTCCTGCAAAAGGCCTAAAGGCCTAAACCTCCCTGTGCAAATATCAATATTAATAGCATTTGCTTTGATTTTTTCTGTTTTTTATCTGTTTTTCAGGTTCATAATTCCTCCTTTGGCAAATGAATTCAGGCTTTTCGGCCAAAATATACCAAAATACATAAGTGAAATAAAACAACTCGTTAATAACCTCAGAATGTGGTATGCAGGACAGTCAATACCACAATCTTTGGAAAATGCGATAATTCAAAGTTTTAACAACCTTGTAAGTACTGCTGTTTCTCTTGCAGAACAAATAATCAAAAGTATATTGTCCGTAAGCAGCAGATTCATTCAACTTATTATAATCCCAATATTAACTTACTATTTACTAAAAGATAAAGATTCAATAAAAAAAGGGGTTATATCATTATTGCCATTTAAAAACCACAATAAAGTAGAAAAGGGTGTAAAAGAAGTTAATGATGTTTTGAATAATTACATAAAAGGAGTAACTATGCTCTGTTTCTTTATAGGAACAACAAGTACAATAGGTCTTTTTCTTTTAGGAGTAAAATACTACATAATATTAGGAATAATAGCAGGGATTACAGAAGCGATTCCATTTATCGGTCCATGGATTGGAGGAGTCCCGGCAGTTACAATAGCATTTTTAACTTCTCCGATCTTAGCGTTAAAAGTTTTTTTGTTCTACATGGGGTTACAGTTGCTTGAAAATTCCATTTTAGTTCCAAAAATCCTCGGGGTAAAATTAAATCTCCATCCTATTGCAATAATTATTGCAATGCTTGTTTTAGGGAAACTAATCGGGGCGTTTGGTCTGTTTTTTGCCGCGCCAATACTTGCAATACTAAGAATAATATATTTAGAAATTCAAGAGGGATAAACTCTAACTCTTCTTTCGGGTTCTTCTCCCACAGATTCAGAATGAAGTTTAACCTTCTCAACTAATTGATGCTGAATTCTTCTAATATAAGAATTTTGAGGATTAACATCTACCCTTTTTCCTGTGTTTTGTACCGTATGTATAGCTTCTTCTATTTCTTTTAATGCGGCTGCTTCCAATTCATCTGAACCACCGACATGAAAATGAAACTTTAAAAATTTCACAATTTGCGAAGATACATTCTTTTTTATAACATGCACAGGGATATTATGTTCTTCGGCAGACCGCATTATTTTAGTTCCAGGACGGGCTTTTGTCTTTATAGTTAAAATCATATCTGCTTCATCAAGATTTTTTACAGCCATCGCAGGAAGCTGCATAGACAATATATTACGTTCAACATCCTGTCTATTAACTCCAAAAGGATATATTCTTAAAAGTTCATTTTCTTTTTCAGATAAAACTCTTTCAGCCTCTTCATCTGTAGGCTCCTGCATATCTAATTCAGGCTTATCTATTTCTATTCTGCCATCTTCCGAACGAAAACGCATCTCAGGTTTTGGCAATTTTTTCCTGAGTATAAGATCAACAGCATTTGCAACATTATGGTAAACAGCAAAAGTATCTCTTTCTCTTATCTCTACCAAAATATCAAAAGTAGGAGGCGCTTTTCTTTCTAAAATAGATTTTTGAGTACGGCGACGCTTAGCCTCTTCATCTCCCAATATAACCGTTTGAATACCCCCTATAAGATCCGCAAGAGTCGGGTTAGACATTAAATTTTCCAAAACCTTACCGTGTGCCGTCGCAATCAACTGAACTCCCCGTTCCGCTATTGTCCTGCAAGCTAAAGCTTCCTCCTCCGTACCTATCTCATCAACTATAATAACCTCAGGCATATGATTTTCTACTGCCTCAATCATGATTTTATGCTGCATGTCAGGAGATGGAACTTGCATACGGCGCGCTTTTCCTATGCCTAAATGCGGAATATCACCATCGCCCGCGATTTCGTTGCTTGTATCCACAACTACAACCCGTTTATCAAACTGGTCAGATAATATACGAGCAGCTTCTCTAAGTTTTGTAGTCTTTCCAATTCCAGGGGGACCTAAAAATAAGATGTTTTTTTCAGATTCTATTATGTCACGAATAATATCATTAGTTCCATATATTGCCCGCCCCACCCTACAAGTCAAACCAACAACCCTACCCATCCTATTTTTTATAGCAGATATCCTGTGAAGAGTCCTTTCAATCCCCGCCCGATTATCAGAAGTAAAGTGACTTATCTTACCCGTGACAAAATTAATATCTTCTTGAGTTATAACCTTATCCTGAAAATAAAAAGGAAATTCACCGGAAAAACGGGCTTCCGGATGTTTTCCAAGATCCAATACAACTTCTATCAGACTGTTTATATTGGCATGATTTTCAAGATAAATTTTTATAAGAGGAGGCAGCACATCCAACAACTTGGAAATTTCCTCTTGATGTTTTTTATCAATCATTTAAATAAGTTTAAGGTGTAATCGTCGATTTATTTTTAACAGCCTTCTTAAGATTAAATCCTGGCACAAAAGCAGGTGATTTAGAAGAGGATATATCTATTTTCTGACCGGTTTGAGGATTTCTTCCAATTCTTCCGGCTCTTGTCCTTACAACAAAATTTCCAAATCCAACCAAACGAACTTTTTCCTGATTAACCAACGACTCTGTAATACTATTAAGTGTAGAATCAATTACCTGTTCCGCCTTACTTTTTGTTATACCAACTTGATTCGCGACCTTCTGTGCAAGTTCTTTTTTATTCATATCTTACCCCCCTTAAAATATTTGTTTACCATCTTTGGAAAGTAAAACATCCCAACGCCTGTCAACCTCATCTTGGATATCTTTCAATATCTGCTCATTCCCTGGTTTAAACAAATGGCGAAAACGCCCTTGCTTTTTAAGGAAAAAGTCTACAGGCTTTTTTTCTCTCGGTTTTTTTGTAATCTTAAGAATCCCCTTTTCCACTTCATATAAAGGCCAAATGCAGGCATCAAAAGCATCTCTTCCCAACTGACAGGTCTCTTCTTCTTTATAAGCCCATCCCAATCTGCAAGGCTGAAGAACATTAAGAAATTTTGCGCCTTCTATAGAAAATGCTTTTTCTGCTTTCTTTGTTAAATCTATAAAATCCCCTACTATAGATTGAGCAACATAAGGAATATTATGCGCGGCAATAATTTGGGTTAAATCTTTTGAAAATTTCACTTTACCTTGGCGAACTTTACCTGCAGGCTCAGTAGTTGTATTAGATCCTTTAGGCGTGGCGCCCGAACGCTGTATGCCAGTATTCATATAACCTTCATTATTATAACAAACATAAAGAAGATTATGACCTCTCTCCATAGCGCCAGACAAAGACTGAAAACCTATGTCATAAGTCCCGCCATCTCCGCCAAAAGCAACAAAATTTATTTTTCCTTCAATCTTTTTCTTCTTTTTAAAAGCTTCATATGCAGCGACAACTCCTGACATTGTAGCAGCTGAATTTTCAAAAGCATTATGTAAAAACGGGACATTCCATGCAGTATACGGAAAAATAGTCGTTGTAACCTCAAGACATCCCGTAGCAGAAACAACAACAACAGGATCAGGAGAAGCTAAAAGAACTTGTCGAGCAACTATTGGAGCCCCGCATCCGGCACAAGCTCTGTGCCCACCGCATAAAGCTTCCGGTCTATCTATTAATTCTTTAATGCTAACCATTATTTACATCCTCACTCCAAGATAATTTTTATCTTTTAAATCCTCGACCTTTTTTAAATTTTCAAAAACAGATTTTATATCATTCGTATTTATATCTCTTCCCCCCAACCCATATACATAATTTACAACTTTAGGCTTGGATGGGGAATTAAATAATGCAGAAAGAACTTCAGTGTAAACAGGGGAACCTTGTCCTGAGTAAGAATCAGACCTGTCCAAAACAGCAACAACCAAGGCTTTTGATAGCGCTTTTGCTATTTCCTCCGCGGGAAACGGCCTAAAAACCCTAATCTTTAACAAGCCAACCTTTTCTCCCTTATCCCTTAGCTCATCAACAACAACTTTGGTAGTTCCGCAGGTTGATCCCAAAGCAATGATAACTCTTTCCGCATCCTCCATTTTATACTCTTCTATAACCCCATACTGCCTGCCAAACTTATCACCAAATTCTTTTGCAACCTCAAGAATTATATTTTTAGAAGCCGTCATAGCCTCCGCCGTTTGATAACGGTGTTCAAAATAATAATCTTGAAGATCAAGGGCTCCTCTTGTTGTTGGCGCATTTATATCCAAAACAGATTTATTTAATTTATACTCTCCGATAAAATTTTTAACATCTTTATCTTCAAGCATTTCTATCTTCTCCATACAATGGCTTATAATAAAACCGTCAGTTGTAACCATTGTAGGAAGAGAAGCTTTTTCCGCTATTTTTATAGCTTGAATTGTTCCGTCATAACCTTCCTGTGAATTTTCAGCAAAAATCTGTATCCAGCCAAAATCTCTGGCTGACATTGTATCTGAATGGTCACAATGAATATTAATAGGACCAGATAAAGCTCGATTAACCTCACACATAACAACTGGAAGTCTAAGCGCCGATACAATAGGTAAAATTTCATACATTAAAGCAAGCCCTTGAGAAGATGTCCCCGTCATAACACGAGCCCCAGCCGCAGCCGCCCCCAAACAAGCAGACATAGCAGAATGCTCCGATTCTACAGGAACATATTCTGTGTCAACAAGCCCGTCCGCCAAAAATTGCGCAAAAATCATAACAATTTCAGTTGCTGGCGTAATAGGATATGCGGCTACTACATCAGGGTTTATTTGTCTCATGGCCTCAGCCATTGCTTCATTTCCGGTTTTTGCTGCAACTGTCATTTATTTCACTTCCTTTTCCAAGGTTATTGCCTTTTCTGGTTTTGTGGGGCATTCATATGAACAGATGCCACAGCCTTTGCAATGTTTATAATCTATGCCTGAAACTTTTTTATTTTCATCTAAAAGAATCGCAATGTCAGGACAATACAACCAACATCTTTTGCAATCAATACATATATCTTTATGAAAAACAGGTCTTCTTGATCTCCAATCACCCGTTTCAAATTGAATAGCAGTTCCAGCGTCCAAAACATCACCCATTTGAAGTTCTTTAACTCCTAATAATTTTTTACTCACTTTAAGATGTTACCTCCTCATAAGCACGCTTAATAGCCTTAATGTTTCCTTCTATTATTTCCGGTTTATTGGCAAACTTCTTTTTTAATTTTAATTCAATCCCTTTTATTGTTTTGTCAAAGTCAAGTAGCCCCGAAACTTTAAGCATAGCTCCCAACATAGGAGTATTTGGTATATCTTGCCCAATTTCAGTTTTTGAAATTCCTGACGCATCCACGACAAAAACATTGATTTTGTTTTTGTTATTAAGATTTTTACTAACCTCTTCTGCGGTTAACGATGTATTTACAATTAAATTTCCATTTTCAAGCAGGCCATCTGTCACATCAACTTTCCCCATTAAAGTGGGATCTAAAACTACAACCAAATCCGGACTACTTATAGAACAATGAACATTTATAGGCTTTTTGGATAAACGGTTAAAAGAAGCGACAGGCGCTCCCATTCTTTCAGGTCCATACTCGGGAAAAGCTTGAATATACATGCCAGAATCCAAAGCAGCATCCCCAAATAAAAGTGAAGCAGTTTTAGCTCCCTGCCCCCCCCTACCATGCCATCTTACTTCAAACAAATCTTTACTCATTACATAAACTCCTCTCAATAATAAAAAAACAAATGTTTATATTTCTAGGTAATCCATGGACTGATCTTGGTCAAAACTATTTTATCCACCAAAATACCCACAATAATCAAAAACAAGAAAGGTAAAAGCGCTACAATAAATGCTTTCCACTTTCTAAGCCCATGGACTTTACGGGCTATGATAGCTTGTAAGCCATAGAGGAATAAGACAGTAAAACCGTATATCATATTATACCCTATTCTAAAATTTGTAAAGTCCATAGCCCCATTTTTTACTAAAAGAACAAAGATAATCGGCGCTGCAAGGACCAAGGTAACACCTGAAGAATAAAAAGACGCCTTAATATCTTTTATAAAAGCTCCCTTCCCCCCTAAAATATTTCCTCCCCAAAAAATTAAAACACCAAGAAAAGAAAACATTGCTAAAATAGCCGCAAGAAAAAAGATAAAAAAAGAAGAAAAAGTTATAACAAAAAAAACAAAAATTAAAACAAAAACAATGGGAGAAACAATTAATATTTTAAAGCCAGAAACTTCTTCTAAAAGGGTTCCTCCTATTGGAAAATATTGAGTTATAAAAACAACAAAAGTCGCAAGCAAAGACAAAATCATCGAGGTAATTCCTACAAATGTTACCGCCCCTTCATACCATTCCCCCTCAGGCATTTTTGTAAAAAACAAAATCGGCTGTACAAGCAATTTTTTTAATTCTATAAAATAATCTGTCAAAATTTAATCCCTTCTCCAGGTCATATCTTTAACTTAAATAATTCTACCATATTATAGTACCAAATTAGAAGTGAAACAAAATATATTATTCTTCCGACTGAAATTCCTCTTGGAAAATTAAGATAATAAATAAATATAATGTTAAACTTCAAATTAATATCTTTTAATATAAAAACAGTCACAGAAAAAGAATCGATAGACAGTTTACTTAATTCTTTAGAAGAATTACATAAACCAAAATCAACTGAAGAACTAATTGCATCTCTAAAAACAGTTGATGGAATCACATCTCTTCAAGATTACAACAAAATTGATGAAGTGGCGCTTACCAGTTTAGCTGATAGGGTTAAAAAATGGGGGATGCCAGTTACAAAAAACCACCTGATAAAACTCATAGAAAACAGAAAAGAGTTAAAAGCATATTTAGAAGAGATAAATCCTAATCAAAAATCTCGCATATTAAGAAAAAACGCGGAAGAGGTAAGACAAAGATGTCTTTCTTATCGCGAAAGTTTACACAAATTATTGCCAACTGAAAGATTTACTAAACTTAACATAGTCATTCCAGAAGAACCAAATACTGGAGGGCTAGATGAAGATGCTATGGCAGAAATCATGAGAAGATATCGATCAAAACTTGAATCAATTGCTTATGGATTGTCTATGATATTAAGAGAAGAAATGGGTTATGGTCTTTATCTAAGATAAGTTTCATATCCTAAAGTTTCAACAATTTATAACCCCTATCATAATCAGGGTGAATTTCTGATTTTACCGTAAATAATCGGGATGAACATCAGAAACATCTCCAATCACAGCCAATGTTAAATATTTATCATCAAAAATCTTTTGCGCTAACCTAATTATATCTTTCTGTGAAATTTTATCGATCTTATTAAAAATCTCTTCAATAAAAATCGTCTTTTTATGGAAAAATTCAGATTTTGCAATATAACTCATCCTAGCAGAGCTTGATTCAAGCCCCAAAACAAGCCCGCCCTTTAAATGCTCTTTTGCGCGGGAAAGCTCTTCCTCCGAGATCCCATCTTGTTTCATCTTTTTAAACTGTTCGAGAGTTAAATCAATGACCTGCTTAACATTCTTCTTTTCAGTCCCCGCGTAAACATAAAAAATACCAAAATCCCTAAATGGCTGAGCAGTTGAATAAATTGAATAGGCAAGCCCCCTTTTCTCTCTAACCTCCTGAAACAACCAGGAACTCATTGATCCCCCTAAAATTGTGTCAAGGACAGAGAGGGTATATCTATCATCATCTAGCTGGGATACCCCTTTTGTTCCCAGACACAAATGGACCTGTTCCGTATCTTTCTTTTTGATTTTTATATCTCTTTTTATATCAGGAAGGACATTTTCTTTTGATTTTTTTTCCCCCTGGAAATTTTCAAAAGCTTTTTCAAGCATTGAAACTAAATTTTTATGATCAACATCACCGGCCCCAGAAATAATTACATTGTCCGGCTTATACAATCGATCACGATATTTTATGAATGAGTTTTTTTCAAACCCAGAAACAGTCTCTTTTGTTCCAAGTGTTGACTTCCCAATTGGATGGCCATGCAAAATTGCATTATAAAAAAGATCATGGACCAATTCGTCAGGGGTATCTTCATACATATTTATCTCTTCTAAGATTACCCCTTTTTCCATCTGAATGTCTTCTTCTTTTAACAGAGGATTCAAAAAGATATCACTTATAACATCAACTGCAACACTCAGGTGTGTACTTAACACTACCGAATAATAAAGAGTATACTCTTTGCTCGTATAAGCATTCATTTTTCCGCCAACCGCATCAAGTTCGGAAGCAATTTGAAAAGCAGAACGCCTGTCAGTCCCTTTAAACGCCATATGCTCTATAAAATGAGTCAGCCCTTCTTCATTTTTAAGTTCATCGCCAGACCCGGCACCGACAACTATTCCAAAAGCAGCGGATCGGAGACTTGGTATACTTTCAGTAATAACTGTCAAGCCATTATTTAATATCGTCTTTTCCGAATTTGGTATTTTCATTTCATCCTCCCAGGTTAATTCCGATTAGGATAATCGGGATTAATTATACAATTCTTTTTCTCTTATATACTTTAAAACATTTCTCGGCACAAGCCTTGCAACAGATTTTCCGGTTTTAAGCTTTGAGCGAATATTCGATGAAGAAATGTCCTCCTTAAGCTCCATAAGATGAATTTTGTCTATCTCTTTTTGCAGCGGTGGAAATTTAAGTAGTCTTTTAAATGTCCGGATTTTTGCTCCTTGTCTTGTCCCAACGATAAATTCACAAAGAGTAAAAAGTTCAAGTGGCTTTTTCCAGTCTAAAATTTCAAGAATAGAATCCATCCCCATGATATAAAATAATTTGGTATTACTGCCATATTTTCTTTTTAACTCATTAAAAGTATCAACAGCGTAACAAACCCCTTGTCGATCCATTTCAAGTCTTGATAAAAAGAAACTTTTATATTTCTTGATTGTTATTTGAACCATTTGGTAGCGATCTTCTTTATCTGTAACTTTAGATATATCTTTGTGTGGCGGATTTCCGGAAGGCATAAAAACTATTCCGTCAAGAATAAATTCTCTTTTTGCCGCTTTTGCCAATGCGATATGTCCTTTATGAATAGGATCAAATGTCCCTCCCATAATGCCAAGTCTTTTAATTTTTTTTTGTCTCCCCACGTTTGTAGTATACAACATCTTTTTTCTTCATGCTTGATTTTATTAAAATTAGTAGTATAGTTATGAAAAAATAGCAGTATCGATCTCCCTTGATAAAGTGAAATTTTTTAGCAAAAGAGCAGATAATATAGTATAGAGGGGAGTGATAGAAAATGACAGTAAGTTTTCCTGTACATTTACCTCAAGCAACAGAATTATTATTTACAAAAAGATTTCAGGGTGCCCCACGAAGAACCGGAACTATTATCCCGATAAATATAAGACAGTTAGAAACATCTCATGCTACTTCTTCTTTTTTCAGCGAACTTATAAATCATTTAATAGATCCTCCTATAAGAGAGCTACGCATTCTAAACGGAACAGGCCATTTTAGTCGTCACTACAGCCTTTTCCCTTCTCCTGAATGTGAAGCATTACATATTCAAAATGAGGCTGATTATAATACGTTAGGAAGAGCTATTAAAAAAATCAAACCTCTTTTAAGACAAGCTGAAAATTATACCAATCCTTTTTCTTTTTTATCAGAATTAGATTATCAAGAACAAGTTGTTTTTATTGGAGAAATATTAAAACATGCAAGCAAACTGGATCATTCCTTATCACAAAGCAGACATGGAAAAGATTTGGGGGCAGAATCTCTAAAATTTTTATTCCAAAATTCCATTCCAATAATTCATATTAATATAAAAGACCATGAAGATATTAATCGCTTACAACTGCAGGGGAAATTTTTAGCGCAAGCCATTGAATCTCTGTTAAAACAGGGTTCTTTAAAAAAGCTAAACGTGCGAAATATCGCAAGAGACATAGCCGCCTACATTTATCCTTGGAATGAAAAAACAGCAAAAATGCTTGTAGATCAAATAACATATATAGAAAGAAAATCAAGTCCGTATGGAAAGCTTGACCAGGCCAATCATCTAATATGGTAAACCATCACACCCAAAACACTAAATGAACCTCGATTATCATAATCGGAGTAAACACAATACATCAGTCATTAAATCGATAAGTTTATCTAATCTGCCCATCTCCATACACAACATACTTATAAGAAGTAAGCTCTGGCAAACCCATAGGCCCCCTGGCATGAAGTTTTTGTGTTGATATCCCAATCTCCGAACCAAAACCAAACTCCCCTCCATCTGTAAACCGCGTCGAAGCGTTCACATAAACAGAAGAAGCGTCAACATATGATAAGAAATAATTCTCAGCCTCTTTATCCTTTGTAATAATAGTCTCCGAATGCTTTGTTCCGTATCTATTAATATGATCAACAGCTTCTTTATAATCTTTAACCACTTTTACCGCCAAAATAAGCGATAAAAACTCCGTAGTCCAATCTTCATCGGTTGCTTTTTTTATACTTGAATCGATAGCTAAAACTTTTTTATCTCCTCTTACCTCAACATTTGCCTCTTTTAATTCTGAAAAGATCATAGGAAGAAATTTAGCGGCAATTTCCTCATCAACAAGAAGAGTTTCTATAGCATTGCAAACAGAAGGACGTGAAACTTTTGAGTTATAAACAATTTCAAGCGCCATTTTAAGATCGGCAGTCTTTTCAACATAAGCATGACAGTTCCCTTCCCCAGTTTCAATTGTTGGAACTTTTGCCTTCTGAATAACTGTCTGGATTAAATTCTTACCCCCTCGAGGAATTAAGACATCAAGATATCCCCTCATCCCCATAAGTTCCTCTGAAGATTTGCGGGAAGTATCTTCAATTAAGCAAATAGATCCATCAGGGATCCCAACTTTATAGGCTGCACAACTTATAATCTCCGCAAGAATTTTATTTGAATTTATCGCGTCAGATCCTCCGCGCAAAACTGTTGCATTCCCGGATTTCATGCATAAAGAGGCAGAATCGACAGTCACGTTTGGACGTGCTTCATAAATTATTCCGATTACCCCAAGAGGAACCCTCCTCTTTTGAATTCTAAGCCCGTTAGGCCTTGTCCATTCCGAAATTACCTCAAAAACAGGATCTTTCAATTTTTTCACAACATCAAGAGAATCAATAATCCCTAAAATTCTCTTTTCATTAAGCATCAATCTATCAAGAAGAGCTAGAGATAAGCCTTTTTTCTCTCCGGCTCGAAGATCTTTTTTATTGGCGTCAATTATATTTTTTGAGTTTTCTCCCAAAGCATCAGCCATAGCATCCAAAGCTTTATTTTTTATCTCCGTAGAAATATTACCAAGCTTAATCGCCGCAGCTTTTGCCTTTTTACATTTATCTAAAATTTCTGTCATAACAATACAAGGTTATCTCTATGAATAACCTCACGTTCTCCTTTTTTCCCTAAAACTTTTTTAAGCTCTTCGGAACTTAATGTAACCAATCCCCTGGCTATCTCTTCTTTTTTTTCGCCAACAACAGATATAAGGGCTCCGGCGCCAAAACATCCATTAACTTCTTTTATGCCGACCGGCAAAAGGCTTGTCCCCCGGATCTTCAAAGCCAAAACAGCTCCATCATCAACAACTATCACTCCCTCAACTTTTAATCCGTGCGCTAACCAACGCTTACGGGATTCCAGCTTAGAAATCTTTGTCTTAAAAAGAGTCCCCTCCTTATCTCCCGAAACAATCTTTGATAAAACATTTTCTTCTCTTCCATATGCTATAACAACATAAACTCCCGCATCCATGCAAATCTTTATTGCTTCAAGCTTTGTTGCCATCCCACCCGTCCCGAGTTGAGTAGATGAATGTCCGGCAGCTTGTTTTATCTCTTCTGTAATTTCACTGATTTCGTCTACTTTATAAGAGACTCCTTCAGGTGTCTCCATGTAAAATCCATCAACATCTGTCAACATAATAAGAAGATCTGCGCCAATAAGGGAAGCAACAAGAGCAGCTAAATTATCGTTATCTCCAACCTTTATTTCATCAATTGCAACCGTATCATTTTCATTGACAATTGGAATAACTCCTTCATTAAGCAAAGTTGTCATAGTATTTCTGACATTAAGATAACGCTCTCTGTTTTCAATCGCATCACGAGTTAATAAAACCTGCGCGGTTGTAATTCCATATTTCTCAAAAGCTTTCTCATATTGACGCATTAAAACCGACTGGCCAATAGCTGCCGCAGCCTGTTTTTGGGGGATAGTTTTTGGTTTTGTCGTAAATCCAAGTTTCTGGGAACCGGTAACTATAGCTCCCGAAGTAACTATAATTATCCTCTTTTTTAAGGATGAGATTTCCTCTACTATTCTTTCGAGGTTTTTTACATCAAGTTTGTTTTCTAACGTAAGAGTAGAGCTTCCAATTTTTATGACAATTGTTTCATATCCAGACATAATGGGTTATTTTAACACAGAATAATTATTGGGGCAAAACAGAAACTTTTTTACCTGATTCAAAAGTAACAACACCAGGAGCAGTTGCAAATATTGTATGGTCACATCCCATTCCAACATTTTTTCCTGGATAGTATTTTGTTCCACGTTGACGTAATATTATATTGCCTGACTTTACAATTTGTCCGCCATAAACCTTAACACCTAATCGTTGGCCATTAGAATCGCGGCCGTTTTTAGAGGTACCGCCCCCTTTTTTATGTGCCATTTACAAAGATACCTCCGTTATTTCAACTTTCAACAAATTCTGACGATGCCCTTTTTTGCGATGATAATTTGATTTTGATTTATATTTATAATTTATCACTTTATCTCCCTGAAAAGAACCTAAAACTTTACCTAAAACCTTGGCAGATGAAACATAAGGAGTGCCAACTTCAATTTTTGTTTCATTAGAAACAAGAAGGACTTTATCAAACTTGACCTCACCTTCATTTTGACCGAGGAGTTCAATATTTATAATATCCCCCGTTTGAACTTTATATTGTTTATTCCCTGTCTCAATTATTGCATACATAACTTAGTAATTATAGCATAATATAAGGATTTTTGTCAAAAAAAGACAAAAAAGAACTCAGTTTTTTTCAAATAACTGTAACAAAACTAAATCGCATCGGGAGGAGCGTTAATAATGACAAAAGCATTTATTAAATCGCTGACATTTGTCCCCCCAACCCAAGAAACCGCGTTAAAAGGGGTAGAAACAATACTATTTATGGCATTATTCAATGCCGTTTTAAATTTCTCTGTACGAGCCGCTATCTCTTCCCCTGTTGGACGGCTTTCCCAAAAACTGGGACCCATATAATACACTGACTGCGAATCTTCATAACGACTCTGAAAAATAGGCTGCAATGTCTGTCCCATGGATTGGAAAATAGTCCCCCGTTGCTCCGTTGTAAAGAAATTCATAAAATATACCATAATTCTGGTGTTAGCATAAGCTTGCATTATTGCTTCCATATCTTCCGGATTATCTTTAGAAAATTTAATTTTAACAGCTTTTTTATCTCTTACACCACTTGACTGCGCCTGTTCCAAGGGCGGAAAAAGAAATGCATCAAAAAATTCTGTCCTTAAATAATCACCAATCGCCCGAGGATCAGTAATTGTTGTGTCATTCATCTTTTCTTTTAAAGCGGTTATAACAGTATCTTTTTTGGCCAAAAATTCAGCGTATTTAGCGGGATTTGCATTTTTAAAGCTCTGCTTTGAAGCAGTCGACGCTTGAGCAAAAGTATCCGCAGCATCAAATTGCGCGATAAAAAGATCTATCATTTTATTTCCTTCATCACGTCTCTTCATGTCTTTAAAATCCGTATCATTTGCTCCAAGCTGTTCTTGCATATATCCCTGCATATTTTTATCATTCATAGCCCTTAAATCGACAAATTGTTGTTCCGTTATACCAAGCGATACCGCATAATCTTTCATAACTTCATCCATTTGGGCAAATGCGGCATCAAGCGTTTCTCTGTCAGGAGGTATCCCGTTTTCAAAGGCTTGTCTAAATATCGGTTCAATATAAGTATCATGGTAAGTCCTTGCCCTTTCATCCAAGAGCGCTAATTTACTTACATCTATCCCTAAAGACTCCGCAATTTGTGCCCTCATATCTTCGGCAGCTTTAATCGCTTCTGCCATTTCCTCAAATTTTTCTCCACTGATATCAGAGAATTTTCTGTCGACATTGTCAACAAAGTTAAAGTCTTTAGGATCGCTCCCCTTTTTAAAAACTTTTCTAGCAATCATCTGCTTTTTATACCCTGACGGATTTGCTGTGGGAGCAAAGGCTGTTTTTGTGGTTAAATCTGTTGTTGGAAGAGTAGAACCGACTATAACACCATCTTTTTCAATTATAACCATAAGATTGCTAACTTTGTTATCTGTAACATCGCTTCTAAGATCAGAAACATCTATCTCTATACTATATTTTCCTAAAGAATCTGTTCTTCCTGTAGCTATTTCAACTATATCTTCACTATCTTTAGCTCCTTCCCCAATCGTGACATTTGCATCTGCCAAGGCGGAAGATGCCTGTATCCTTACATTTTTTATTGAACTTGCAAATATATTTGCAGACGTCGCCAGTCCTTTAACAGTTATAGCCCTTTCTAAAGAAGGAGTTACCCCTCCGCCACTGGAACTTCCACCAGAAGATGCACTTTTTCCACAATGGGTAGCAATAAATGGTAAGAACAAAACAAAAGCAAGAAATACAATCCAAAACATTCTTTTTTTCGGTGAGTCAAACATTAATCTCATTATATCCATCTCCTTATATCCAATGTGGATTTACACAAGTTGAATAAAAAATACACCTAAATAAAAAACATGTCAAGGAGAAATAAGAAAACTTAGTGGACCTTTTGGTTATCTTCTGAGGTAACACCTTTAATAGTAAGATTAATACGCCCTTCTCTATCAATTTCCATAACCTTAACAACTACTTCATCTCCAACATTCACCACATCTTCAACTTTAGCAACTCGTTTTTTATCAAGTTGGCTTATATGAACAAGCCCGTCTTTTCCGCCAGGTAATTCAACAAAAGCCCCAAATTGCATAATTCTTACAACCTTAGACTTGAAAACATCCCCTTCTTTCGGTTCAAAAGTCATTTCATCAATTCTACGCTTAGCTTCCTTCGCCCCCTCAGAATCTGAAGTTGTAATTAAAACTGTCCCATCATCTTCAATATCAACCTGAACCCCGGTCTCTTCAATAATTCTCCTAATATTCTTTCCTCCAGGCCCTATTACTAATCCTATTTTTTCAGGATTTATTTTAAATGAAATAACTCTGGGAGCATATTCTGAAAGTTCTTCTCTTGGAACCTTAATGGCTTCTTCAATCTTATCTAATATAGAAATTCTTCCTTCTTTGGCCTGATTAAGAGCCACTTCCAAAATTTCATATGTTAAACCTTTAATTTTTATATCAACCTGAATCGCCGTAACCCCTTTTCTTGTCCCTGTAACCTTAAAATCCATATCCCCCAAATGATCCTCAAGACCTTGAATGTCTGTTATTGTTACCCATTTATCATTATCCGTTATTAACCCTATAGATATCCCGGCAACTGGAGAAGAAATTTTAACCCCCGCATCCATAAGAGCAAGAGTTGAACCGCAAGTAGAAGCCATGGAAGTAGAACCATTTGAGCCTAATGCCTCAGAAACAAGTCTCAAAGCATAAGGAAATTTCTCTTTGGATGGAATAACAGGCAAAAGCGCTTTCTCAGCAAGGCTACCATGGCCAATCTCTCTACGCCCAGGACCTCGCAAAGGCCTTACTTCCCCAACAGAAAATGCTGGGAAATTATAATGATGCATATAACGCTTTTCCGTATCTTCAAGATCAAGCCCTTCAATCATCTGGGCATCTCCGGCTGCCCCCAAAGTTGCTATCGTCAACACTTGAGTTTGGCCTCGCGTAAAAAGAGCCGAACCATGAGCTCTCGGCACAACGCCAATTTCACAGGTCACTTTGCGAATCTCTTTTAACCCGCGGCCATCTAAACGTTTTTTCTTCTCCAAAATCATATTTCGCATAAAATCATATTCTATGTTTTCTATAATTTTTGACACATCTTTTGGCTTTTTTTCCAAAACACTTTTTATGTCATCATTTTTTTCCAATTCTTCTTTTATCTTTTCCTGAATTAAGGAAAGTTCATTCATCTGCTCTTTTTTATCGGTTATTATAATAGCCTTTTCTATCTTCTCTTTATAATTTTTATTAATAAAATCTTCTATTTTTTTGTCTATAGAAACAGCCGAAACCTCGATTTTTTTCTTTCCGAATTTCGCAATCAATTCTTCCTGAAGAGAAACAACCTTTTTTATAAAATCATGCCCTTTTTTAATCGCAGCCAAAATTTCTTCTTCCGGCAATTCTTTTGCGCCGGCTTCTATCATTAAAATCTTATCTTTTGTCCCCGCAACCACAATGTCCATATCAGATTCACGCATCTGTGACATAGTAGGATTGACAATTAAATCTCTTCCTATTTTTCCAATGCGCGCAGCCCCTATCGGCCCTTCAAATGGAATTTCAGAAATCGAAAGAGCGGCTGAAGCGCCTATAATCCCAAGAATATCAGGCGGATTTTCCTGATCAACAGAAAGGGGAGTTACAACAATTTGAACATCATTAATATATCCTTCAGGAAAAAGGGGGCGTATAGGCCTATCAATCTTACGCGCGTTAAGGATTGCTTTTTCAGAAGGTTTTCCCTCTCTCCTAAAAAAACCACCGGGAATTTTGCCCACAGAATAAAGTTTTTCTTCAAAATCAACAATAAGCGGGAAAAAATCTATCCCCTCACGAGGTTTTGATGATGCCGTAGCAACTGCAAGTATCATAGTATCACCAAGTCTTACGGTAACCGAACCAGATGCTTCAAGCGCCATATGACCGGTTTCAATAGTAAGTACTTTTCCAGAATCCAAATCTAACTCAGCTTTTTTTAATGTCATTTATTTTAATCCGAGGCTTGCAGTGAGGGTAGCATATCTTTTTGCGTCAACACGCCCAAGATAATTAAGCAGTCTTCTCCTCTGTCCGACTAAAATTAAAAGCCCCCTACGACTACTTTGATCTTTTTTATTACTTTTTATGTGTTCAACCAACTGGGTTATACGTTCGGTAATAAGGGCTATTTGCACTTCTGGAGATCCAGTGTCACCTTCACATGTTGCATATTTTTTTATTACTTTATCCTTAACGACTTTATTAAGTGGCATTACTTTTTTATTATAACACAAAGTATAAATACTTAGCAATAGAAAGATTTGTGAGTTGGTGAGTTCACCCCGATTATTCATAGACGAACAGAATTCTAGCAGAGTGTTGGAAATTTCCCCAGGTATGAACCCCGATTTCCTAATCGGGGTTCAGTTAGCGTTCTGACTGTGACGGCAAACAATCTCCTGCAAATCTTTTATTATAGAATTCCAGTACTTGGAAGTTCCCGCCTCTGGAAAATGTTTTTTAAAATCTGGTTCTCCGCTTTGAATGGCAAGCCACGCAACATAATGAATGATCCTCATCCCTCGAAGCGGTTCTGCCAACTCAAAAGATTTTTTATTAAATGACCTAAAAGTTTCATATCCTTTAAAAAACCATTCAAGTTCCCGTTTTGAATTGTAAATGGTATCAGGCAAAAGCATCCACAGGTCTTGAACAGGCGGCCCCAGGCAAATATCGTCAAAATCGATTACAAATATACCTTCATTTGGCCGATGTATTAAATTCCCCTTATGACAATCGCCATGTATTAAAATAAATTCTTGATCATCAAACAAAGAGTCAAACCTATCAATAAAAAGATCCGCGGCGGTTTTAAATGAATTTCTAAAATCAGGCAGCAAATAATCTGTACCAAGCAAAACTTCTAAATGATGTTTTGTTGCGACAGAAGGCCGCCATTTTATACGAATTGATTCTTTATGCCTCTCCCCCACCTTATGAATTTTTGCAAGCATTCTACCGACTGTTTCCCACCCTTCTTGATTAAATTCATCAATAGCCCGCCCCCCTTTTTTAGAAAATATCGCATAAGATATATCTCCAAAAGAAAAAAGAGTTTTATTGTTTATTTCAATGGGAGGGATTACTGAAACTTCGTCAGCAGACAATTTTTTCAAAAAGAGATGTTCTTCCTGTATCATCTGAGACGTCCATCTCTTCGGCCTGTAAAATTTGACGATAAACCTTTTTTGAGAATCAAATTCTTCAAGCTCATAAACGCGATTTATGTAGCTATTTCTCTTGATACAGATATTTGAGAGTTTAACCTGAAGGGTCTCTTCCAGAGAGCTAAAAATCGCATCGTAAGTTAAGTTTTGCCAGAGGTTTTCCATTTATCTAATAATAGCACAGAAATAGAAGGCAGATTGTTTCTTCTGCAATTTAATTTATTTATTGTCGAGAAGAAAAAAACATGTCAACAATATCTTCGAAAGTTCAACCAAATCCTGGGCTAAAAACAATTACTCCCCGCAAATCGCAACCACATAACTTAACTCCTAAAAATTTAAGACTTGATATTCCTCTTATAAATATTAATTGCGCCAATTGCATTCCCATTAAATATTCCAATCATCAGTATAATGAATTGTTGGCAAAAATGGCAGCCCGTCATTGCTACTCTGTTGACAGAAATATTCCCAAAGAGACAAGAACTACTCATCCGTCAATTCCAGGCATAACTATCTATTCAACCCGCAGCCTTTATAATAATCCATATAATATAGAAGGAGAAGCTGCATGGAAACCCTCAGGAGGAAGCCCTGCAGTCATTATGATGAAAGAAGATCAATTTGCTCAAATTGATCTTTCATCTGCGGAAGAAACACTGCTTATCGGATTTAAACATAATGAAAACAATTTAGCTGTTGCAATAAAAACGGAAAAATCCATTATACTCATACAATTTAGGAGACACACGTTATCAATGGAGGCAATTCACAAGTGGCTTGAAAGACAAAATATTAAGATCGAACAAATTATCTTTTTAAGTCCTGTTGATAAAAAACATCTCTTTCAAGAGATTCCTACCCTCACATTGGATCCTTTTTCAAAACTAGGGGATCATTCCGATTATCGCAGTCCATATATAATGGCAGGAAAAGCGGGGCTTATATTTTTAAATAACAGCGAAACAACAAATAATTTTTACCGCTGGGAAAAAGCAATAACCGAAGAAGGAAACAGAACAGCAGAAATAGATAAAGAGAAATGTAAAGCAGAAGAGATGTTGGGAGCTGTGTTAATAGACTCTATAGAAGGGCTTTTGTTGGAATATGCAAGTCAAACGGGACAAGGATGTTTAACTCCTATTAAACTTGGCCAATTATACGAAAGTGTTTTGCAGGATAAATCTTTTGATTTTTTAAGATATTTTTTTATTAAAACATATGACAAGAAAACAGACAAACCATCAAACTGGACAGCTCTTTTTTCTCTCTATTTAGCAAAAAGGGCGATGCCAGTTATTGCTCCAAGTATCGTTGATGTTGATTCCAGGATAACAACCCTACGCTCTCTTTATTATGGGTGTTCCAGACTTTCAAGATTTTTCAACCGTATCGAAGCCATGGAGCTAAACATTTTATTTGACAAGTTGCTTGTGGAAGCCAAACAAAAAAGAGTTTTAGACAATGCGGATTTTATTTTTATAGAGAAGAACCTTAATGCCAGAAAAATGCTAAGTTATTACGAAGGATTGCAGGATAACGATGTATTGATGGTTGTCCACTGGAATTTCCCCCAATGGAGCGCATTCCCATTCTGGATGCTTCAAAATGAGGGGATAAACATTCTTTCAATTGTCGGAGGATATGAATATGCTCGTGATGATGAATTATTAAGGCTTGTTATTGAAAAGGGATGGGGAAGTGTTGCTATTGCAACATATTTAAAAAGAGAAAAAGATTCTTCATTAAGCGAATGGGATGGGTTGACAGATCTTAAAGCAAGTTCAACTTTAGTAAAAAAATTTGGGGCTGAACCGGTCGGCCAGGTCATTGCTATTGAAAATAAAAACTCCGAAGATTTTTTTAGATATCTTTTGCCAGCTATAACTGATCTAATTCAAAGTAGAGCCGATTTTAATGCAGACAATCCGTCCTCCCTGGTTTGCAAATTTATCAGTGTAGGCAGACAATTGTTTCTGGCAGCTCCCTTAACAGTTAAAGCGCTCCCTGCTTTAGTTCGTTTTATAAAAACAAGCGAAGATATTTCGCCACATTGTGAAGGACGCTTAGGTTATAAGTTGGTTGGTCTTTCCAATGCGGCAAAAAGAGGAAAACTTACTGAAGATTTTTTTGAATATGCCCTGCCAAATCTTGCACATCTTATAACAACCCTCGATGAACTTGATCCCCAAAAAAAGGGTTCGCTGACAAACATGTTATTTACAAAAGGAGCTTTTTTGTCAGCAAATACGCGATTAAGAGAAAGACTTACATGGGTAACAATTAAAAATCTTCTGCCTCACATCAAATCAAAAAATGAATTAGATGAATTTTTAGAAAAGCTCCCATCATGGAAAGATAGCCTTGAAAATTTAAATCATTTGATGTCCCTGCTTGGCAATAAGCCCAAGGCATTCCCCCTACCACCTAAAGAGACAGGACATTTAATACTGGAAGTTGTAACAGCGCAAAGTCCGACTTATTCGGTTATTTTAAGAGGAGCCTTAGCTTCTCCTTCAATAAGCAAGGCAAGATACCAGCCGATAAAAGATTTTTTAGCCTCAAAGCAAATTGATCTGCGGCTAAAAATGAACGTTCTGGCAGACTACACGGAACTGCTGCAAATGGATGAACTTTTCTTCCCCGACAAGGAAAGTCTTCTTCAAAATAATCCATTTATACAACCACATGCATCGCAAGACAAAGAAAAAGATAAAATAGAAAAAACATTTGGACATCTTGCGGAAAAAATCAACGCTATCATCCAAGGAATAATGGAAACTCCGCCAGAAAAAAAAGCCAAAGCAAGACGATTGCAGGAAAGAATATCTTCCCAAATGAATGCTTTCAGGGAATCATTTTTAACAAATGTACTTGGGCGCCCAATAACAGATACCGAAATCGGTTTTATCTCTAAATCTGAAAATTACGAGAAAATCCTTCGTCTTGTCGCGTTGGTTTTTACAATTGACAGGGGTGAAAGCTTTCGAGAGCCCCTCTTGGCGCGAGTCTTACTCACAAAATTATTAAACGTCTTCTTTTTAAATTATGATCCAACCGCAGCCGATCCTCAAGCCAAAGCAAACGCAGAAATGAATACATGGCTATATTCTTTGAGCCTGGAAGATTTCAAATCAATCGCAAAAGAGGCTTTTGGGCAAAATACAGAAAGAATACTTAAAGATAGAAAATGCAATAAAGAGATAAGAGCACAACTTATGGCAAAAGGCTACAACAATCGACTCTGGAGTTACGGGATTGATTTTAAAGCTCATGCCAAGGAAGGATTAAATCAGGAAGAAAAAAGAGGACAGATACTATCCGCAACATTTGAATTG